>QNFJ01000100.1 GCA_003646305.1 Gammaproteobacteria bacterium
CAATCACCACACTTTGTACATTTATCACCATCTTTAATGAGTTTAAAGGGAGAGAGTTTTGCAAAAATAAAGTGCAGTGCACTCATGGGGCAAAAAAAGCAGAAGAAACGCTTTTTAATAAAAGAACCGATTAGAAATAGGCCGGTAATAAACATTCCCAAAGCGGTTAGGATCATTTTTTCTGTACTGGCAAAATCAATAACCCACTGTGAAAAGTCACCATTAAACATCGGCACAATCATCCGGCCTGGGCAAATCTTGCAAAAGGGAGTTCCTAGGTCATGTGAAAGAAATTGCCCACCAATACCCAGAGGAATAAAGATCATCAGTAATAAAAGAATGTACTTGATGACTTTTAACTTCTTAAACTGATCATCCGAATAGGTGCTATAACGGATTCCCATTTTTTTGCGTAGCGCGGTAATCCAATCTTGAATGGTTCCTAAGGGGCAGATATAACCACACCAGCCTTTGTTGATGACAATAAACCAGAGTACAAAGGTTCCCAGCCCGGTTAGAACAGCAATACCCATTCCACTAAAGAGGCGCGACCAAGGTTGTGCCAGTTGGTGTTGCAATGGCAGTAGATAGCAGACACCGCCATTCTCGCGGTTATAACCACACGAAAAGGTAGGCAAGCTATTACCCAAATCGATGGCCAATCGCCCCCCATAAACCAAGAGTACAAATGCGGCTAGCTGAAACCAAAAACGAAAGCTTCTCAGATCGATATGGTTAACCCAGTTTTTAATCTTATTCATCAAGGTTAACCTCTTTAAAGGGTTTGATTCGGCGACGACGGTACAGGTAGGAACCAACACCCAAAACTAGAAAACCGGCTGAACCAAAAGTCAGGCCATAGGCATAAGACTTATAAACACTTTGTGAAGCAGAAAATTGACCGGGAAAGGTGCTGGTATAAAAGGTCTGCTGATAAGGCTGGCCATTGTATTCACCCTCAACCTTCTCCGCATACTGAACAGTCACTAGAAACTGCTCGCTACGACGACTTCTACCATGCCGACTACCCTCTGCCTCACTATTTTTATGTTCTTTTTTATCTTCATTCTCTTGGAAACGATCCTGAATAACCTGAAAAGCAACGATCCCTTCTGAGTCACTTTTACTATTGCGGCTCCAACCCTCTTCAGTGCTAATAGTCGCTGAAGCACCCGCTAAAGGTTCACCGTTATAAAGCACTTTGAATAGGACATTCTTTCCTGAATTAAAACGGGTGTGGTAAGTTTCATCATCGAAACGGAGACGTAAAATTTCCAGTGGAATACGCTTATCACTCTGCGGACGATGCTGTTCAACATCAAAATTATGACCCAGCCCGCAGTTATGCTTTAGCACCTCGCTCTTAGCCACATCGACATAACGCACGCCATCACGAACTACTTGCTCCAAATAGTAAGCGTTGTAATAACCCTCATCGGGCATTTTAAACTTAATTGCTGTGTGCTCAGGATCAGCTGGGCTTGGTGCCGGTTGGTAGCTATTCAACTTTACGTCGGTCAAATAGAACTGCCCCACTTTGTTAGTTAAATAATCAGCGCTTTTAAGATTCGTGCCCGCTCTTAGCCAAAGCATTTTTGAGTAATTTCGCTCCTCATCCCTGATTACCATCCCGCCATGTGCTCGACTAAACTGCTTCATCAACTCCATAGTGGGCGGGTTACCCGATAGCCAGAGAGGGCTATTTCCTGTTTGACTGGTAGCTGCCTGACTAATTAATGAAGCAGCTGCTAGTAATCCAGCAGCCAATGCCAATATTGGTTTTGCATTAATCATCTCTATCCTTCTTCCCTCAAAAAGATTCAGCCCACCTATTCAAAATAGGTGAGCTAAACCTGCTTTAACAATAAACGCTTATGTCATTTAAAAATTAAGGGCTGCCCCAAAATAAACCGTACGTCCATCTCCAACAGAGTAGCTTCTGCTTCCCCCTCCACGGGTGCTGTAACTTACACCTGTGGCATATTTTTCATCGGTTAAATTCAGAGCGCTCAACCACAGTTCAACAGGACCCTTTTCATAGCCTGCCCGCAAATTGAAAACATCATCTCGATCATATGTGCCATCTGGGTCAGCATCGTTCGAATTATTCGTGTAATAATCACTGATAGAATCCATCTCCAGCTCAATTTCAAAATTTTGAGCCGGGATAACTGACACCCGTGCATTTATATGATGTTCTGGTGAAGAGGAGAGGGAATTTCCGCTGTAATCAACCCCGCGATCGACATAGTCCTCAAATTTATTTCTGGCATATGTATACGAAATCCCAAAGTGAAGATAATCAAATGGTTGGTATTCTAGCTGTGCTTCCAGGCCTCGAAAATTAATCTCACTCGCATTAACCGGCCTATATTTATCTCGCCCACGTACAGTTTCAACATACTCGTTGACAATGAAATCTTCGATATCCATGTAATACAGACCAACGTCGTACGACAGATTTTGTTCATGAAATGATCCGCGCATTCCAATTTCATAATTAGTTGCTATTTCAGCATCAAGATCTGGGTTCTCATATTCCCCTTGAAACATTCGGCTATCACTTGGCGGCGCAAAACCTTTCGACACACCGCCAAAAACCATATGATCTGAAGAAATATCATAAGTCATACCAATTTTGGGGGAGAGACCATAGAAATCTCTTTCTGCATCATGCGTGCTGTCAAGGTTATCTTTTACATCATAACTAACCTTTTCATAGCGCAACCCTAACGTGACCTTCGTTTTTTCTGTAAGAAACAGATCAAGTTGCGTAAATGGCGCGAAAGTAAACATCTTAATATTTTCATCTTCCTCTACAACGACAACCGCATCATCGTACCCAACCGTATCATTTGTGCTGTAGACCAACTCTAATCCTGTCGTTAGGCTTGCCGCAATTCCAGAGTCTGACCCAAAAAAATCGTGCCGGTATTGGGTTTTAAAATCCATATCCTGCAAGTCATAATCACTTGGGCCACCAAATGAGGTGATTTTAAAACCTTCATCATGACGATAAGAAAACCCAGACAGAAATTCACCCCGATCAGTTAACAGTGAGTAGCCAATAGAGGCACTATTAGTTTCAGAGTCTACGGCACTTGATAACCCAGGATTTTGTTTAGGGTCGGCATCAAATTCTGCTTGAGTTAAGGAACCCGCCTCTTTCTCATTGCGATCAAGGTGCTCACCACGAACCCATAGTTTTGAATTCTCCGTCGGGTGAAAAACCAGCTTACCGCTGATAGCCTTGCGGTCATCATCACTATTATCTCGGTAGCCACCAATATCCCAATAATTCGCGTCTAGAAAATAACCGATATTCCCAACCGATGTCTCTGCAATAGTGCCTGTTGTTGTAAAACCTGTACGCAGTCGATCATGATCCCCAGCTTCAACCCAGACTCGATTTTCCTGCTCTTCAGGTGGTTCTCTGGTAATTACATTAATCACCCCACCAAATGCATTGCTACCGTATAGTGCTGAGCCTGGCCCCATGATCACTTCAATCCGCTCCATATCCCCAGTATTAGTCTCTTCGATCTGCCCAAACGAACCACGATATGGATTTCTAACCGAAAGACCGTCAACCAACGGGATTGTGTAACCCTTATCACCCCGAGGAATTCTTAAATTTCGCGACATACTGATACCCGGTATCCGATTGAGCAGCTCCACAGGGTCTGTAAATTTAACTTTATCTAGCTCTTTTTTACCTATCACTGTGCTCATGATTGGTGAAGTCTTCAGCCTGAGCACCGGTTGACTTGTTTTACCCGTAACGGCAAGTGATTCAAGTTCTACGGTATCCGCTACTTCAACTTGCATGCCCTCCTCTGCTTGCAAAACTGGACTCTGTAGTAGCGGTAAAGCCGCTACCATTAAAACTTTCTTCATTGATTCCCCGCCTTTTTTCAAAACCAAAAGAGAGTTACCAATCAATATACATGCCAATATTTAATGCATTGTTTTTATTAGAGAAATCCTGAGCTGCGTCTTTTTAAGAAAAAATTTTATGTTATCCGACACAGTTTGTGTGGGATTTGGCACAGTCCTGCTTTATCCTTCCTGGATATTTTGCACAGAACGTCTGTCACTCGTTAAAATACTTTTTTATAAGAAGAAAATAATCTCTGATTCAAAACCGCTCTCTTCATTTTCGAAATCAGTCAACTCATCTATATCCAGCCCAGCCAGAGAGTCATAACTGGATGCGAATCCCTCAAAGATCAACCACTCATCCAGCTCAGCGACTGAATAATATGAATCTGAATTATTGTGGGGTTGTTCATTTTGAAAATCCGCTTGAATCATAAACAACAACAAAACCAAAGCAGCTATTCCTGCCGGAATGACAGGAGTCACTATTAAACATTTCGCCCACTCAACTAGCTGATTCCACCTCATTGATTCATTCTGAGAAGCCTTAGATTTATTCAGCTTCCTGAGGATTTTCTCTGTTAACTGTTTTTCACCGATCACTGACCATTTAGGTTCTGCTATGGCAAGTGACTCACTGATTGACTGGTCAAGCTGTCGAGCAATCGCGAGTTCCGCAGACAGGGTTGCATCATTCTCAATGAAGCTCGCAACCACCTTCTTATCTTCACAAGGCCACCGAGCTATATCAGCGCCATAGCACTCAATCATCTGCTGAATCTGTTCGTGATTTATCATTAGATTACCGTCCTTTTCATTAAAGGCTCTTTCTGTATTATCTTTTTTAAATTCCGTCTGGCTCGAGCCAGGAGAGAGTCTGATGCTTCTACCGTCAGCTCTAATACAGATGCCACTTCACTACCACTCAATCCATTAACTAGAAACAATGTTAGTGCCGTTCTCTGTCGCTCTGGCAGATTAGAAAGTGCTTGATGAACCTGCCTCTTCTGCTCAGCATCTAGCAAGTTCTCTTCGGGACCATTAGTCACTCGCAGCTCATCGTTAAGACTTTCCTGGTGTGTACGCAGCAACTGCTGCTTACGCAAAAAATCCATCGTTAAATTGTAAACAATTTTAAATAGCCAGCTTTTTACCGTGCCTTTCTTTGCACACCAGCTATTGGCATGATTCCAAACACGCAAAAAAGACTCTTGAACAATATCTTCGGAACAAGAAATGCTGTAGGTGTAACGGGCGGAAAACCTAATAAGACAGGAGAGATAACGATGAACCAGTATCGTGAATGCCGCTTGATCATCGTCACCGACTTTGCAAATCAGCTGCGCGTCAGTAACCACTTCTGATTTACCTTCCACCCATTACCCCACCACCTGATCTAGAGTTGGAGCTATTTATACTTTCTAGCTTCACGTGCCTGTTTAAATTCATCTGAGGTGACTTGACCATCACTATCTAGGTCCAATTTTTCGAACCATTTTGAGCGTTCTAGTCTGTTTTCTTCCTGAGTGATTTTTCCGTCCCCATTGCTGTCCATTCTCGAAAACATCTTTTCTGCACTAGGGTGAGAGCGGTTTTTCTTCATTTTAGAAGAATGCCTGCTTGGCTTGTCACCATGGCTTCTTTTTTGGCTGTACTCTTGCAAGCTAATCTTTCCATCCTGATTATCCCCATCCAGCTTCGCAAAACGTTTTTCCGCTTTTTTTGTCGCTGCTGAAGTATATTCTGCCGCCGAGATTAATCCATCGCCATCGCTATCTAGCTCTTTAAAGCGGGCAGCTTTTTTCTCTGCTCTACGCTCCATTTTTTTCTTTTCATAGGCTGCTCGTCTCTCCTTTCCATGCTCAGAGAACTCAGCTAAATCGACTGTCCCATTGCCATTTTTATCAATTCTGGAAAAGTTTTCTGCAAGATTTGAATTAAACTCCGCACTTGAAACTGCACCATCTTTATTGCTGTCCAGTTTAGAGACGAAGCCCTCTCCACTGGATTTAGCAATTGCCATACCTGATGAAATAACGAAACCACTGATAACAACGGGAAGAAGTATCGACTTTTTAAGCATTTTTAACTCCGTATTTAAATTAACTATTCACCTGTATAACGGATGGGGAGATAAAAACTGTCGTATTTTTTTAAAATTTATTTTCCAGATTCTATTTCAACCCACTTCCAGCCGATAAAAAGTGCCAATAAACTGATCAGTGCTGCAATTAAATAGATGGTCTCAGCACCACCCACATCCCATAAATATCCACTATATAAACTACCAATCACACCACCCAGTCCAAAGCTGACCGCACCATAAAGTGCCTGCCCCTTTAACTGGTTTTGCCCTTTGAAATGGCGGTGTAAAAAATGTATCGCCACGGCATGATTCGAGCCAAATGAGGCGGCATGTAGTAGCTGGGCAAGGAGCAAGATAGCAAGCGAATCACTGCCATAAGCAATCAAAAACCAGCGTAAAGCCGTCAAGCAAAGGCCTGTTAGTAATATGAAGCGCAGACTGTATTTTTTGAGCAGGCGGTGCATCACAACAAATAACAACACTTCAGCTACAACGGCCAACGCCCAAAGCATACCGGTTGCACCACCCGAATAGCCTTGCTGATCAAGGCTAATCGTGTAGAAAACGTAGTAGGGCCCATGTGATGCCTGAATTAAAAAACAGACTATAAAAAAAGCCAGTATTTGTGGAGATTTAGCAATGGGGAGCCAGAACCTGCTCTCTTTTTGAATAGATTCTAGCGGAGGAGGAGGAACCACCAGACTCACCACCCAAATAGCCGCTAGCAGTACGAGAATTAATGCCGGTAAATGGGCAATTGAATAGTGCTCAAGCCCTTCGCCAATCACAACAACAATGGCTATAAAACCGACCGAACCCCAAATCCTGATCAAACTGTAGCGGTGAGAGTCTTCCTTAAGATGAAACAAAGTGACTGCTTCGAACTGAGGCAATGTCGCGTTCCAGAAAAAACTAAATAGCAACATGATAGTTGCAATCCACCAAAATCCGTTACCTAAAAAAATTCCTGAAAAAGCGAGTACCGATAAAAATGAAGCGAGCCGTATCATCACAACCGGCTGCCTGTTTTTTTCTGAAATCCAGCTCCATATATTTGGGGAAAATATTTTTGTTCCCAGCAGTATGGCAACCAACAGACCAATATCTGCTGCGCTAAAGCCTATTGATTGTAAATAGATCGACCAGTAAGGGATGATGCTCCCTAACGCGGCGAAATAGATCAGATAAAAGCCGGATAACCTCCAGTAGGGAACCGGCCTTTGTTCTGTCATTAAACTATCTACTGCTTACCCGCTGGAATTTTCGGCACACTGGAGGAGACATCACCAACTTGCGCCCTGTTACGTAAATAGTGATCCATCAGAACAAGTGCCACCATCGCCTCTGCAATGGGGGTCGCACGAATACCGACACAGGGATCATGCCGCCCTTTTGTGACCACTTCAACCGGCTCACCCTCAAGGTTAACCGTCCGACCTGACTGAGTGATACTAGAAGTTGGCTTGAGGGCAATGCTGGTTATTATATCTTGTCCACTAGAGATGCCACCGAGGATGCCACCAGCATGGTTACTCAAGAAACCTTCTGGGGTGATTTCATCACGAAACTCAGTTCCTTTACTCTCTACACAGTCAAAACCACCGCCAATTTCGACCCCTTTTACCGCATTGATACTCATTAAGGCATAAGCCAGCTCTGCATCCAAGCGATCAAATATGGGCTCACCTAGGCCAACAGGTACGCCACTGGCAACAACATTGATTCGCGCACCGACAGAGTTTTCCTCTTTACGCAGTTGAATCATATATTGCTCCATCGCCTCTACTTGGTCTGGGTCTGGACAGAAAAAAGCATTTTTTCCAACCTCTTCCCAAACCAATTTTTCAGCTTTGATAGGCCCCAGTTGCGAGAGATAGCCTCGAA
>QNFJ01000101.1 GCA_003646305.1 Gammaproteobacteria bacterium
CCGTGGGCTGCGGTTAGCCGTCCTTTGTGGTTGCTATCTGCACCTGAAAACGCACCTTTACGATGGCCAAAAAGCTCAGACTCTGCAATTCCTTCAGGCAATGCGGCGCAGTTAATGACTAGGTATGGCTTGCAGGAGCGAGGGCTGGAGGCCTGAATGGCATTAGCGAGAAGTTCTTTTCCCGTGCCAGTTTCGCCTTTGATTAAGACAGCCGCCGTCGTTCCAGCAACCATACGGGCGCTGCGTACAAGTGATTCCATTTGGGCCGACCGCCCAATGAGAGTTTTAAATGCTTCCATTAACTTCCCCTTTAATGTGTTGTTACTATTTTTATTTTTATTTTTATTTTTACATGTGTGGAAAAATAGTAGCGAGTGCGATGGCGATAATAACGAGACCCGCTATGGGTCTAAACCACGGCAAACGCGAAAGTTTTACCATATAGTTCAACATAATACCTGTTGTCATGACGGCTGGCAAAGTGCCGACCCCGAACATTAACATGGTGATTCCACTGCGAAGAGGGTCTCCCGTTGATGCAGCCAGAATGAGTGCCGCATAGATCAACCCGCAGGGAAGCCAGCCCCAGATGACACCAAACAGATAGGCTTGCCTGATTGTTCTGACCGGCATAAACCGGCGCCCCCACGGTTCAACTTTTCGCCACAACAGACCGCCGCTCTTTTCAATAAAGGCAAAGCGGGGAAACCAGCCGGCGATATAAAGTCCCGCAGCAATCATAAATAGAGCGGAAAAGAGCTGCACAGCACGATGACCAAGGCCATCTTCACCCAATGAAAAGGTGACCATTTGACCAGCAAACCCTACGAGCAGGCCAATCAAAGCATAGCTGCTGATTCTTCCAAAGTTGTAACTGGCCACATAGGGCAATATGCGCAGCTTCTCATTTCTGATTTCTTCAGGGAGGCTAAGTGTTAAGGCCCCCATAATTGAGCCGCACATTGCCATACAGTGAACCGAGCTGAGAAGCCCCATAGAAAGTGCAACGGGGTAAGAGGCGCTGAAAGATTGATCAAGATGCATAGCCGAAGCAATCTAACAGATTAACCGAGGTAAGCCAATTGGCAATTTGCGGGTGTGTTATTTCACACAGTTTTCCCAATAAATAGAAAGCAAGTTCTTGTTTTTGCAATAATTACAACGCCTGTTGCACAAAAAACACATTTAGCTATGAATAATAAGGGGAAAGAATGACTAATCGAATTGCGCGCTCGTTGTTTATCGCAACTGCGGCCAGCTTACCGTTACAAGCGCTAGCAGAACATACCGAATTGGCGCCGGTTCTTGTTGAGGGGGAGCTTCTTCGGCCTGGACTGATCAGCGTCAACCCGGGAACAGAAAGCTCAGTTGATGCTGCGGAGTTGTTAAAACGTATCCCGGGAGCAAATGTTAATCGTAATGGCCCATTGACCGGTATTGCACAATATCGTGGTATGTACGGTGATCGAGTCAACGTGATGGTTGATGGTGTGCATGTTAAAGCCGCTGGGCCAAACAGCATGGATCCCCCGTTGAGCCATATCCCCGCAGGTTTGGCGGGCTCACTTGAAGTTTATCGGGGTATTGCGCCGGTTAGCAGTGGTCTGGAAACAATTGGCGGCAGTATGGTGATGAAATCATCAGGCCATGAGTTTGCATCAGGTTCTGAGGTTGAGTCTCACGGGAAACTGTCGGCAGGATACGGCGATGTTGATAATAGTAAGCGCTATTCTCTGGTAACGTCTCTTGCAAATGACTCTCAGCGTGGCCATTTAGCATGGTCTGGTGAGAAGGGTGATAGCTACAACTTTGATGGCAATAACACCAATTATAATACCCAGTATGATCGCGATGCTTATGCTCTGGGCTATGGTTTTCGTGCAGGTGATCACGAGTTTGGCCTAGATTACAGTCATAACGATACCGGCCATACCGGTACACCTGCGCTACCAATGGATATTGTTTATGCCCGCGGTGGCATCATCAGCGGTGACTACAGTTTTCAGGGAGATGGGTTTGATCTTGACGCGAAAGTTTCGTATCAGGATTCGGAACATTTGATGAGTAACTATCTGTATCGCGATGCGCCGATGATGATGGGGAATCCCATGAATCGTTATGCCTATACAACCGTGGATGGTGGTAGTTACAGTTTCGCATTAACCCTGCCAGCTTATGGTGGAAAAATGGTTTTTGGTTTGGACGGCGATCAGGCGAACCACGATGCGGATATCTATGACCCAACAAATGCGATGTTTCACATTACCAATTATAAAGGCGTAGAGCGAGACCGGGTCGGATTCTTTACTGAGTGGACAGGTGATATTGCATCATCATTTAATCTTGAGGCGGGAGCCCGAGTAACACAAGTTAGTATGGATGCTGATGATGTGTCGAGTTCTGTGAAAATGGGCATGATGGGTGCTCTGCACCAGAGACTTGCTGCAGATTTTAATGCAAGTGATAGAAGCCAGGATGATACGAATATCGATTTAGTGCTGGTTTTAAGGCAGGCACTGTCTGATACCGTTGATTTTGAATATGGGCTGGCTCGTAAAACGCGTTCAGCAAGTTATCAGGAGCGTTATCTTTGGCTGCCACTAGAATCAACAGGTGGTTTGGCGGATGGTCGTAACTATATTGGTGATGTTGAGCTTGATCCAGAGGTCTCATATCAAGCTGAATTTGGTGTTAACTGGCACCAGGGTGGCTCGTATCTAACTCCTCGAGTTTTTTACCACTATGTAAATGATTATATTCAGGGAACACCAACAGCGGCTGCGTTGGCTGTAAATCCGCAGGTACTTCAGTTTACAAATACCGATGCGAAGTTATACGGTATCGATGCTGCAATGGGAATGCTTATAGCCGAGGACTGGAGACTTGATGGTACGCTGAGCTATGTTCGTGGTAAACGCCGTGATACAAGTGATAACCTGTATCGAATCGCTCCTTTGAACGGTCGAGTATCGGTCACGTATGAGCGGCCAACATGGTCGGCACAAGTTGAAGCGGTTGGCTATGCATCTCAAGATGATGTTTCTGAGGAAAATTCAGAAACTAAAACGGGGGGATATGGGTTGTTCAATCTTCGCGGTGAATACCTACCCACAAGGCAAATCAGCCTCGCATTTGGCGTAGAGAATTTTCTGGACAAGAAATATGAAGATCATTTAGGTGGCTATAACAGGAACAACCAAAATGTTGATGTTGGCACGACGGGTGGTAATCAAGGTAACCGTTTGCCGGGTATTGGGCGTAATTTCTATGTGACTGCGAACTACGAATGGTAGTCAATTAGTCGATAGAAATCGCCAGGCATAAAAAAGCCCCGCCCTGTTTTCAGGGAGGGGCTTTTTTTGTAAAGCTAGAAATAAAAGATTTATTTCAGGTTAGCTTTAGCTTCTTCGATGCTTTCAGTGATGATCTTCTGAACTTCTTCACCGTATGCTTTAGCTTCTTCAGCAGCAACTTTGCTGTCTTCAACTATTTTTGTAGCGTTAGTCTTAGCGATATCAGCCTGCTCTTTTACGAAAGCGCTGAATGAATCGGCATCTTTGATACCTGAAGCAGCTTTAACGCGAGCTTCTGTCAGTGCAACTAGATCTTTAGTTGCAGCTTTTTGTGCTTCGACGGCTGCTTCAATTTTAGCAACGTTCAGCTCGACAAGTTTCTGGAAAGGGGCAAGTGCTTTTTGAAAATCAAATGAAGGGATATCTTTTAACATTGTAAATCTCCTAAAGAATTAAAAATAAGTTAAGTAAGTACGGATCTATAGTATCAAGCAAATTGATGCGGTGCAACATTTTTTGTTATTAATGCTATTAAAGGCCGTTTGAAGTTAATTTTAAATGGCATTAAAAAAGGCCCGGTCCGCAAATGCGAGCCGGGCCTTTTTAAAAGCAGCGTAATGAATTAAGCAGCTTTTTTAACAGCAGGTTTAGCAGCAGCTTTTTTAGCAACAGGCTTAGCAACTTCAGCTGCATTGCTAAGGATGCTCTGAACTTCTTCGCCGTATGCTTTGGCATCTTCAACAGCACCTTTGCTGTCTTCGATCAACTGTTCAACAGAAGACTGTGCAAGTTCAGACTGTTCTTTTACGAAAGAAACGAAACCGTCGTAGTCTTTGATTTCTGAAACAGCTTTAACGCGGGCTTCAGTTAGTTCAACCAAAGATTGTGTAGCGGCTTTTTGAGCTTCTACAACCGCTTCGATTTTAGCAACGTTAAGGTCTGCAATTTTTTGCATAGACTCGAAAGCTTTAGTGAAATCAACAGGCATAGTTTCGAAAGCTTTAGTGAAATCAACAGGCATAGACTCGAAAGCTTTAGTGAAATCAACTGATGTAAATTCTTTTAACATGATAATTCTCCAGAAAAGTAAAATAAATAATAAATTCAAAGTTCGGAGAGAATTATAGGTCGTTAATTGACGCGATGCAACAATAATTTGTGCGACGCAATAAATAATTACGCTATTCCTGTATAAACAACAGGTTATGCGTAAAAATAATCATTTGGTTTTTGCATGTTGGGTGGCTTTATCTCTTTTCCGGGTTAGAGAAAGGGTGCCTAAAAACTATCAAACATAAAAAACCACCGTCAGAGATGGTTATAGAGGTTTTGACTTTGTCGAGAAAAGGTCAGGATTTTCCTGCTTTATTGATTTCATCCTGCAGTGTTTCAGAGCTTTCATTGAGCAGTCTTCTAACCTCTTCACCGTAGCCTTGCACCTCTTCGATCAGGCTTTGGCTGTCGGAAATCATTTTTTCATAATTGGCCTGAGAGAGTTCCATCTGCTCTTTAAAGAAGGCGGACAGTGTGCTCGTATCTTTAATATTCGCGGCCGCTTCCATCCGGCTTTTGGCTAGCTCCATATAGTCCTGGGTAGATTTTTGCTGAGCCTCAACCATCTTTTTAACCTGGCTAACATTCATTTCAACCAGTTTCTCAACGGGAGCCGTTATTTTTTTGTAGTTAGGAACCATGTTTTCCTCTCCTCTTTTTAAAATTACTTTTATGCTCGATATTATAGCTTATTTTCCAAAACAGATTGGAACGCTGGATCTTTACTGCTGGAAGGCTTCTGCTATTTGAGATTGAATCTTTTGTGCCTCGCTGTAGGGGTCTGCGGCATCTCGAATAGGTCGGCCCACTACGATGTAATCAGCACCGTTATTAAAGGCCTGCGTCACGGTGACGACTCGCTTTTGATCATCGCTGGGGCGATTCTCAACCGGGCGAATACCCGGGGAGATGACAAGAAGTTTATTATCAATTTGATCTCTAAGTGCGGGAGCCTCCAGGCCAGATGAGATGACGCCATCGCATCCGAGTTCAAGTGCGCGGCGAGCACGAGAGGTGACAAGTTCTTTGATGTCGCATTTAAAGCCGAGATCATCAAGATCACCTCGGTCCAGGCTGGTTAAAACGGTCACGGCAAGAACTTTGAGATCGCCCTTTTCTTTTGCGGCCGACTCCATAATTGCATTATTGCCATGAATTGTTGCGAACTCGACGCCGACTTTGCTCAACGCGCGAATTGCCCGCCCCACTGTTTCTGGGACATCAAAAAACTTCAGATCAACAAAGACCTTTTTATTTCGAGCTTTAAGCCAATGGATGAGCTCGAAATAATCACCTGTCATAAAGAGCTCCATTCCTACCTTATAGAAATGAACAGAATCACCAAGCACCTCAACCAGTTTTTTCGCCTCCTCTATAGAAGGAAGGTCAAGTGCCATGATCAGGCGTTCTTGCATGGGGATTGGCTTGGTCGAAAGGTAGGTTTGTTCAGACATGAGAGCTCCTTAAATTTCCAGTCGGCATTATACAGTATTCAGGTCATTTAATTAGCTGCTCTGTGGGTGCATGATCACGTCACAAAACTGTCATGTTTATTTCATTTTGCTGTCATAAATCAAACTTATCCTTCGTTGCGTTCTTACAACTCGTTGTCAGAAAGAGACAGCACGAATTTTAACCTTCGGAGAGATGTTTAATGATGAAAAGTAATCTGAAAACTGCGATCAAAATTGCCCTTTTAAGTGGTGCAGCAATGATGGCAACCAATGCAACAGCTTATGATAAAGAGTTGCTAGATATTCTTTTGTCAAATGGTTCGATTAACCAGGTGCAATATGATGGCTTAATTGGAAAGGTTGAAAAAGAAGACGAGGTCATGAAGAAGATGGCTTGGGCTGGAAAAATTAAGATAAAAGGTGATCTGAGGCTTCGCCATGAAACAAGGTCGGATTCGGGAGCAATTCTGGGGTCTGCTGCAGGTCCTCTTGAAGGAGAAATGAAGACCTTTGACAAGGATCGTGAGCGTTATCGTATGCGTCTCGGTATATACGCTGATGTGACAGAAAATGTTCAGGCGGGTATTCGCTTTGCTTCGGGCGATAAGTTCACCCCGACTTCTACCAACGAAACACTTAGAGATCATTTTGCTCAAGATGACCTTTGGATCGATTTGGCCTACATTAACTGGCAGCCCTTGGAGGGACTTGAGCTGATTGGTGGTAAGGTCAAGCAACCATGGGAGAAGATAAGTGGCGGTTTGGTCTGGGATGGTGATGTAAATCCAGAGGGGGCTGTTCTTCGTTATAGCCACAAATTGGGTGGAGCAGAGCTGATTGGTTCTGCAGGGCACTACATACTAAATGACAGTGGTGGCAAAAGCTTCAGAGAGGATCAGACCATAACGCATGGGCAGTTTGCTTCAAAGTTTGAAGTAGCCGGCGCAAAAGCACTACTGGGTGTGAGTATCTATGACTACAACCAAGGAAGAGATAAGAATGGGGGTATTTTAGCGTTGATATATGGGGGTGGTAATGACTCGACTAAGTATAGTCTTAAGGAACTGTTTGGTTCCGTTTCTTTAAAAGCGCCAATACCACTTAAAGTGTACGGCCAGTATGTTAAAAATAGTGATGCAGATGGTCCTCATTCCGGTGAGAATACCGCGTGGCTGTTGGGAGTGGGCACCAAATTTGGCAAATGGAAATTCAGTTATGATTACCGTGATACCGAGTTGAACGCAGTATACGGTGTACTGAATGACTCCGATTTTGCTGACGGATTAACGGGTTCAAAAGGCAGCCGATTGAAAGCCTCGTATAAGATTAGTAAGAACTTTGAGGTAGCTACAGCTTACTTTGATGCAAAGGTTAGGCGAGACAGTACGAACACCGATTACACTAACAACTTTGATATGGATACATGGCAGCTTGATCTTAAAGCTAAATTTTAGACGTATTAAGGCATTTCCAAGCTAAAATAAAAGCCCCAATGACTAAAAGCCCGATGGAAATTTCATCGGGCTTTTTTGTGCTAAAAATATGATCTGGCGCCCATTTTTTTAGATTACTGCTACTTTTATAAGTAAGGCGTAATCGGGCTGGGTCGAGACGGTTGTCACGTATAAAAACTAATAGAGCTAGGGAGTAGTTGGTGGATTTAGCAACGCTAATCGGTTTTTTGGGAGGGCTAGGTATTATCATCGGTGCGATTGCGACGGGTGGTGATGTCATGCTTTTTGTTAATACGCCATCAGTTTTAATCGTTATCGGTGGTACCTTTATGGTGACGTTGATGGGGATTCCTCTGCCGGACTTTCTTCGTTCATTTGGGGTTGCGTTGAAAGCTTTTATAAATAAGCGTGAGGATCCAACCATA
>QNFJ01000102.1 GCA_003646305.1 Gammaproteobacteria bacterium
ATATTTTCAATCAGGCAGCTGCTATTCGTATCACTGAATGAAATTTTGACATTTTCTGTATCAACATTGCTAATTGCATCGAGCATGTAACTACCATTAAACCCAATTACGACGGGTTCCTCATCGTACTGAATTTCAATCATCTCATCCGCTTCTTCGTGCTCCGGATTATGCGCTTCAAGTTTTAAACAATTTTCTGAAATATCGAGTCGGATCCCTTTATATTTTTCATTTGAAAGAATTGCAACACGGCTCAATGCTAACTTAATTTCCTGTTTATCTAGAATAATTGTTTTATTTTCCACATCCGGAAAAACACGTTTATAGTCAGGAAAACGTCCATCTATTAATTTAGCAGAAAACACAAGATCGCCAAGAACCAATCTTATGCTATTGGATGAAAGTTGGATTTTAACTTCATCATCTGAGTCTTCGAGAAGTCGAAAAAGCTCTACCACCCCTTTTCTAGGTAGTATGATTTGTTTAAATTCATCCTGCTCGTTATCTAATTTTTCTTCATGTAAGGCTAAACGATGACCATCTGAAGAAACTGCTCTTAGCAAAGAGCCATCTGACTCAATCATTAAACCATTTAGGTAATAGCGAACATCTTGTTGAGCCATACAAAAACCAGTTTTATCGATGGTTTTTTTTAGTTTACTAGAGCTGATTGACAGCTCTGTTTCACACTCACTGCTATCAAAAGCAGGAAAGTCAGCAGCTGGTAAGGTGCTTAATGTAAAACGGCTTCTACCAGAGGACAGTTTTATCTTTCCATCTGAAAACTCAAAACAAATCGTTTTTCCTTCTGGAAGAAGTTTGCATATATCCAGTAATTTTCTTGCCGGTATGGTGATCTCTCCGCCACTCTCCTCAACAAGGAGTGTTGTTGCTACAAGTTGAATCTCTAAATCTGTTCCTGTTAGCGTTAACTGTTTTTCTTTAATTTGAAGAAGAACATTAGAAAGAACGGGAAGCGTTTGTCTTCTTTCGATAACACCGATAATTTTTTGTAATCCAGAAAGTAAATTTTCTCGTGTAATTTTAAATTTCATAATGATCTGCACTCTATATATAAATAATATTTTAAATACTTTATTGTTGTTATTAAGGGAGCCTTTTTTAGGTATAAATCTTAAATTTAATTAATTATTACAATTGGTTAGCTCAATGATATCTTGTTAATTTATGCCCTGATACCTTGTATTTTAACTGTGGATAAGATGTTGATGGAATGGATCTATTTTTTTAAACACAGCTTACCCACATCAATGTGACAGAGTTCTTAACAGGTTTGTATAATCCTCGGCAAAATTAAGATCAGATTCAATTAACTCTTTAACTTTTTTACAGGCATGAAGAACAGTTGTGTGGTCTCTATCCCCGAAGGCTTTGCCGATCTCAGGCAGGCTGTGATTCGTTAGTTCTTTAGATAATGCCATTGCAATTTGTCTAGGTCTTGTAATAGAACGAGTCCTTTTTTTTGAATGAAGATCCGATATTTTAATTTTGAAATATTCAGCAACAGATTTCTGGATATTTTCAATTGTGGTGAGTCGATCCTGCAAAGAAATTAAATCACGGAGTGCTTCACGTGCAAAATCAAGTGTAATTGGCTTTTTAGTAAAATGAGCGTGAGCGATAACTCTGCGTAGAGCGCCCTCGAGTTCTCGCACATTAGAACGAATTCTCTTACCAATAAAAAAAGCAACTTCCTGAGGTAGATCGTATCCAGCATTTAACGCTTTATTCATTAGAATCGCGACTCGTGTTTCCAGATCAGGGGGTTCGACGGAAACGGGCAGCCCCCAACCAAATCGAGATTTTAGCCGCTCATCAAGACCGCTGATCTCTTTAGGATAGCGGTCACAGGTTAAAACAATCTGGCTTTTATTTTCTATAAGAGAATTGAAGGTATAAAAGAATTCCTCTTGAGAGCGCTCTTTACCAGCAAAAAACTGTATATCATCAACAAATAACGCATCAACACTTCTATAAAACTGTTTAAATTGATCCATTCGTTTATGTTGAAGTGCTTTTACCATATCGGAAACAAAACGTTCAGAGCTGAGGTAGACAATTGTTGCACTAGGGTTTTTTTCTAAAATACTATTACCAATAGAGTGCAT
Organism: Gammaproteobacteria bacterium; assembly: GCA_003646305.1. GTDB lineage: Bacteria > Pseudomonadota > Gammaproteobacteria > Methylococcales > UBA2780 > UBA2780. Next base: position 2,130 of record QNFJ01000102.1, read on the forward strand.
TAAATGTGTTTTTCCAAGCCCTGTGGCGCCATAGATAAATAGGGGGTTATAACTATTCAAAGGGTTTTCGGAAACCTGCCTGGACGCGGCTTCGGCTAACTGGTTAGATTTTCCAACAACGAAAGTATCAAAAGTTAAAGATGGGTTAATATTGTTTGAGTGAGGTTTTGGAGTACCTGTTTTAGGGGGGCGCTTTCGTCCAATTTCTGTTCTTTCAATCGGCGCTGCCGTAATCGTTTTTTTGGAGCCAATTTTTAGTACGACAATGGGCTTGTTGCCACCACTTTCTTTAGAGACAATTTCTTCAATCTGGGAGATAAAGTTATCTCTAACCCAATCGAGCACAAAGCGGTTAGGCGCCAAGAGTTGAAGTGCCTCTTCAGACTCCTCTGCTTGAAGGGGTTTTATCCAGGTATAAAATTGTTGTGATGAGATTTTACTTTCCAATTCATTAAGACAAGCGCCCCATAAGTCTTTACTCAAAAAATACTCCTGTAACCTATTGTATTAAAAGAAGTTAATTTTTATTAGCCTTTTTTTAAAAGGCTAATAACTGATCAAAAGTTTAAACTTAAAAGAGGAACTTATCCACAGGATGGTAATAACAGTTTAATGAATTCCTGAAAGTAACAATAACGATATGATTAGATTGACAAAGGGTGTAAAAAGCAAGTAGTATTCCGCCTCTTTTATCCCAGTTTTGTTAGGATCCATTAATCATGAAAAGAACATTCCAACCAAGTAACCTTAAGCGCGCAAGAACACACGGTTTTCGTGCAAGAATGAAAACACGAGGCGGTCGAGCTGTAATTAATGCACGTAGAGCAAAAGGACGGGCAAGACTCGCCTGTTGATTTGATTGTTGACCGAAAGCAGTTTTGTTTCCAGCGGAAACTTCGGTTAACAAAACCCGCGGAATTTAAACGGGTTTTTTCAAACCCACTAAAATCCAGTGATCGGTATTTAACGGTTCTTTATAGACCCAATAAATTGGTAAATCCAAGGCTGGGGTTAGCAATTCCAAAAAGGAATATTAGGCGAGCAAAAGACAGGAATCGGATAAAACGGCTGATCAGAGAAATCTTTAGGACCCAACAGTGGGAAATAGGGAGTTTTGATATAGTCGTTATAGCTAAACCACAGGCAAATAGCTGTGGTTCTGTCGATTTATCTGAGTCTATTTTGAGTCATTTCAAGAAGTTGTGGCTACAAAAAGCATGCGACGCTTAATCATTAGTCTGATTAAAGGCTATCAGTACGTTCTAAGCCCACTTCTGGGCAATAATTGTCGTTTTTATCCCAGCTGCTCAAGCTATGCGGTTACTGCGATTGAAAAACATGGCCTGTTACGCGGAAGCTGGTTGGCTGTAAAAAGAATTTTTAAGTGTCATCCCCTGCATGAAGGTGGGATTGATCCTGTACCGGAAAAAACTGGAAAGAAAAATGGATAACTCAAGAGTATTGCTGTTTGGTGCCTTAGCCTTTGTATTGTTATTACTTTGGCAGTCGTGGATGGATCAATATATGCCAGTAGAGGTCAATGCTGGGCAAACATCCATCGAACTTTCTGGCCAGGAACAGGCTCAACTAGACGCTATTCCGAGCCAACAAGCTGCTCCAGTTACACAAGATGGGTTACCTGAAGTGACGGCTAGCTCAGAACAGCCGGTGCAGAGTGAAGTAGGTGGTCTTACGAATGTTCAACAGAGTTTGGGCCGGATTATTGTTAAGACAGATGTTCTTTATGTAGAAATTGACCGGCTTGGAGGGGATGTTAAGGTGGTTGATTTACCTGACTACCCTATCTCAAAAAATGAGCCGGATCTGCCTGTTCGATTACTAACGGATGAGCCATCGGAGCTTTTTATCTCGCAAACAGGGTTCCTGTCTAGCAATGGAGATGCACCAAATCACCTGTCTAAATGGGCATCGGATAGCCTTGAATACACACTATCAGCAGGAGAAGAGACGTTAGAGGTGCCGTTAACCTGGGCAAACAGTGAAGGTATGCGAGTCACAAAAACCTATCTGTTTAAACGTAGCAGCCATAACATTGAGCATAAAATGGAGATTGTAAATGGCTCAAATAGCGTTTGGGAAGGGCGCCAATATCAACAGCTTCAGCGTAAAAAATCGGACGATAAAAACAAACCATCTTTTGTATATACGTATCTCGGAGGGGTTATTTACAACATGGAGGATGGGTACGAAAAAGTTGACTTCGGTGATATGGAGGATGAGGACCTGAGTCGAGATCGACCTGCTGGCTGGTCAGCAATGATACAGCACTACTTTCTTGCAGCTTGGGTACCGTCAGCTGAAGAAACCAACCATTTCTATACTAAAACCTTAAGCGATGCGCGCTATGTAATAGGCTCCTATTCACAGGGTTATGAAGTTGCACCGGGTGAATCAAAGGTTTTTAAGGCAAATCTTGTTGTGGGCCCAAAATTACAGCATGAACTAGAAGAGATCGCACCAGGCCTAGATCTGAGCGTTGATTACGGGAAATTAACCTTTCTGGCAAAACCCGTTTTCTGGTTATTAGAAAAATACCACAGCTTGATCGGAAACTGGGGCTGGGCGATTATTTTTGTAACCCTTTCTATCAAGCTTATTTTCTTTAAGTTGTCTGAAGCCAGTTATAAATCAATGGCCAAAATGCGGGTTGTTCAGCCTCGTTTGAAAGTGCTTAAAGAGCGCTATGGTGATGACAAGCAAAGGCTTAATCAGGAAATGATGGCCATGTATAAGAAGGAAAAAATCAACCCATTGGGTGGTTGTTTTCCGATACTTATTCAGATTCCAGTCTTCATTTCGCTTTACTGGGTGCTTGTTGAGAGTGTCGAAATGCGTCAAGCACCTTTTATGTTGTGGATTAATGACCTTTCAGCAGCGGATCCCTATTTTATTTTGCCGGTGCTGATGGGAATTACGATGCTGATTCAACAACGCTTGAACCCAACCCCTTTAGATCCGATTCAACAAAAAATGATGATGGCTCTGCCGGTTGTTTTCGCTGTGTTTTTTGCCTTCTTTCCAGCAGGTCTGGTTCTCTACTGGGTTGTTAATAACTCACTTTCTATTACCCAGCAGTGGGTCATTACACGCCGTATTGAAGCCGCTAGCAAAGCACAATAATAACGCTGTCCGATCAATAGCTAGATTCTAGAAATCCTGAGGCCTCTATTTTGAAGTCAGAAGGATCATCAGATACGATTGCTGCAATAGCGACCCCTTCAGGTAAAGGAGGGGTCGCTATTGTTCGTGTTTCAGGCCCCGCTAGTCTGGATATTGCTCAGCAGCTTCTTGGTAGAAAGCCGAAAAAACGACTTGCCCATTATCTTCCGTTTATTGATATTGACGGTTCGATAATTGATACGGGTATTGCCCTTTTCTTTCAATCTCCCAACTCATTTACAGGAGAAGATATTCTGGAGCTACAGGGCCATGGTGGGCCTGTCGTGATGGATATGTTGCTGAAGCGAGTTCTTGTTGCCGGTGCCCGTTTAGCTGCTCCAGGAGAGTTTACGGAGCGTGCGTACCTCAATAATAAGATAGATCTCGCCCAGGCAGAGGCGGTTGCAGATCTGATTGAAAGCTCGACGGAGCAAGCGGCTAAATCGGCCCAGCGATCGCTACAGGGACTTTTCTCCAGCCAGATTCATAAGCTTGTTGAAGAGCTCATAAAAATAAGACTTTATATAGAGGCGGCAATCGATTTTGTCGATGAAGAGATAGACTTTTTGGCGGACGGGGTCATAGAAACCAGAATCCAGCAGCTTATAAAACAGCTGGAGCTTATTCAGCACTCAGCAAAACAGGGCGCCCTGCTCCGTGACGGGATGACAGTGGTAATTGCAGGCCGGCCAAATGCGGGAAAATCGAGTTTGTTAAATGCACTTGCAGGGTATGAAGCGGCTATTGTGACCGAGGTTGAGGGGACAACTCGTGATGTTTTGAGAGAGCGAATTCAGATTGATGGGATGCCACTCCATATTATTGATACGGCCGGATTAAGAGAAAGTAGTGATCGGGTTGAGCAGGAAGGTATTCGACGTGCTCACGAAGAGATTAAAAAAGCAGACCGTATTTTGCTTATTATTGATGATAGAGAGCATGAGGAGAAACTGGATGATCTGCTCACCACCCTTCCTCAGAAGATAAAGATAACGCGAATCTATAATAAAACGGATTTGACCGGCAGAGCCGTTGAAATAAAAGAGACAGTATCAGGGACAGAGATCGCGCTGTCGGCAAAAAATGGTGATGGTATGGCGGAGCTTCATAACCACCTCAAGGCCTGCATGGGCTTTGAGTCTGGAACAGATGATGTTTTTATTGCCAGAAGGCGGCATTTAGATGCGATAAAGCGGGCGGATGTAGCGGTAAAAGAGAGTCTTATTCAACTGAAAGAATTTAAAGCTGGGGAATTGGCAGCGGAAGAGCTTAAGCTGGCACAGGATGCCCTTTCAGAAATTACTGGTGAATTCAGTAGCGACGACCTGTTAGGGCGAATCTTCTCAAGCTTTTGTATTGGAAAATAGAGGTCCTAGTTAAGGAGAAACGGGGGGACTTCCTGTTGTTGGTTTTGAGCCCAATGGAGCAGCGCTTTTCTATGGAAAACCTTGCCGCTAGTTGATATAGGGCGCTCGCTTCGACAAGACCAGCCTTGAGCGGGAATGGAGCTACCGTCCTGAAGGTTAGGAACCTCACGTAATAGTTTTTGCCGAACCTTTTTAACTGCTTCGGGTAAGGCTGAAGTGAGTCCGAATGGTTCTTCAAAGGGTTCTATTCCGGAGATCAGGAACGCGGCCTCCCAGGCGGTGAAATGCGCTTGAGAGGCCCAATACTGATTGTCCGCCTTTTCAGGTGGCTCCACTGATTAATCGTGGGAGTTATTATTTACCGCTAATCTTAGCCATACCACCTTTATAGCTGCGTGCGGGTCGATAGTCTGGCGTCATTGTTGCCAGGCTCGCTTTGCCGATATTTTCTTTTGAGAAAACCCCACCGAGTTGGCTTTCTATATATTCGACTGCCGAGGTGGACTTCACGGAAACTCGTAGTTTTTCAGCCAAGGAGCCGGCCAATATGGCTTTAAGTGGCTGATTATAGTAATCGTAAACCTTTGGGTCAGGACTAACTGAAATGAGCAGTGGGTATGTTACTTCTGAGTTGATGGTGAGCGCATAAGGGCTCGTTCCATCAAGAGCTACCGCTAATATCTCTTTTTTATTCTTGTCCAGGACAGTAACACTACCCTGTAGGACGTTGCCCTGTTCGTTAATAATCGTTAATTTAACGGTGCTGGATTTGCTGCCCCCACTTGATGAAGAGCTCGATTCACCACCACAGCCACTTAGCGTAGAAAGAAACAAAAGAGAGAGGATGAGAACAGCAAAAGAATGTTTAGTTTTAGTCATAGTTAAGGTCTAAGTTGGGTCAATATAAAAGGTTATTATGGCGAAAGTTTCGCATATTAGAGG
>QNFJ01000103.1 GCA_003646305.1 Gammaproteobacteria bacterium
GAAACGTAACAGACGAAGTCTGGAAAGTGTATATAGAAAATCAGAAGCCAAATGAACCCGATGATGATTTCAGTGTGCTATAACTTGCCTTTAGGCGAAATGACCGGCTTTTAGCCGTATATGAAACCAACGGCTTTTAGCCGCTGGAGTATTCATGCAAAAGTTGACCCGCCCCTGAACGTAGGCGTATATTGATTACTAAGCGTTGATTTGTCTCAGCTTGCAGACGCTATATAAAACTAGCTAAAGAGAGGTGTTAATAACCTGCTTTAGCGAATGCTGAGCGGGTTTTTTTATGCCTGAACATCGCCGATTTAATAACAACTTGCGGGGCGATATATAAATACTGCTAAAGCGTTGATGACTCCTTTAGCCCCCAGTCATTTCCGCTCGGAAATTGGGCTAAGTACTAGGAGAACATAATGCTATCGAGACGTGCTTTTTTAAAGGCTTCTGTTGCAGCAGCATCAGGCTTGATCCTTCCCTCATGGCTTGTGAGAGCCGAAAACTTCTTAAAAGTAGAAGGAAAGCCTCTTCTTGAGTCTTTGCCAACCCATAGGCAGACACTCTATGTTTCGGGAAGCTGTGGGGATGGATTGCATACCTTAGGTCTAGAAGATTGCCCATATGATCTTATTGATGTAGATCTGACATGGAAGGAATTCATTGAAGAGATTGAAGAAGGGCAGGAGGAGTTTGATCAGCTACTAGAGCAACGAGCAGAATATGGCGAAGCACTTTTGCTAGATGAAAAAATTGATGCAGACCTGTTCTATGGTTACTGGGATGCATCCTATAGCCCTGAAGCGAAAGCGCATGGCTTGCTCAGTAATTTAGACCTTGGTCCAGAATTAATAGGAGAGCATGCGAGAGGAGGGATATACGTTGAGACCCAAGCATCATCTTGGGGTTATAGATCAATCGCTGCTGCAGAAGATGAATTATCACTGAGCTTGTTACAAAAAAGGCTGAATGATATCGATGGCACGATTGCTATAGAGTTAGAGTAGGAGGTTGGACATGATTTCAAGACGTTCATTTCTAAAAGCCTCTATTGCAGCAGCATCAGGTTTGGTTCTACCTTCATGGCTTGTGAAGGCTGAAAACTTCGTTAGCCAAGAAGAGCGCCCATACCTTGAGGGGCTCAAAACGCACAGAGAAACACTCTATGCATTCGAATGGGATTATGGCGGTTATGCCTTATCTCTCGGGCAGCGACCTGATGATGAGCCAGACCTCGATCTAACCTGGGAACAGTTCATTGAAAATTATGATATTGGTCAGGAAACCTTTGATCGTTGGATTGAAGAGGAACAGGTGATTGCACTAAAAGATAAAGTTGATCCTGATATGCTGCTGGATTACTGGATATATGAGAAGTCTCCAATTCGGAAAGCCTATCACTTTCTTGAAAGCATTGATCTCGGTCCTGACTTAGGTTGTCAGGAAGGTGGAGGAGGCATTCGTTTTTATAATGGATTCAGCCCCATGCATGATGCTCAGTATGCGGCGGCAGCTGATGATATAACCCTCAGTCTGTTGCAAAAACGGCTCAACGACGTAAGTGGAAAAATTGCTATCGAACTGACGCGAGCTTTTTGAGTAACAATCATCAGGTGATAAGTCATTCTCATCTCGGGAAAATGATAAAAATCATCCATAAATTAACGGTGTAACTCACCTCCTAGATTGGGTGTTTGAGAACCAGCTTGTGCACCCGCAATGATGCAAAGCACTAAAGAGGAGAATAAAAATGACAATAGTCAAAAGGTACAAAGCAAAACCGGGTGAGATGTTTGGTGGATCAGGCGTAATCATTTTCAGAAACCCAAGGCCCAAAAGAGATGGGAAACTATAAGCACGTTACTTGCACTAACTCTCCCCAATGTGTCGTATAACGCTTCGAGAGATTTTCTGGCTGATAGGACCATTTCGGTTTAATCCCAGAACTGGATACCGAAACTTTATTCGGGAAACGTCGGTTAATCTCATCAATCGATTTCATCAGGGTTTGCTGAGTGGAGCTTTCAACTTGACCGGGCATTATGAATAAATCGGACTGCAATCCCTCATTAACTTGTCTGATCTTCCCTAACGCGATTCCCGCATGCTGATACCGATACCCCGGTTTGTAGATTTTCCTGAGTAATCGTTTGACCGCTTTAATAATCACACGGGTATCCTGAGTAGCAGAGGGCAGCGTTAAGCTGATAGCTTGATTGTATTGCACTTCATCGGGGTTAAAAATCCCTGTACGAATCGAAACAGTTACCGAGCCCGCCACGCTATTTTGGCCCCTGAGCTTTTCTGATGCGCGGCTTGCGTATTGAGTAAGCGCCTGAGCCAGCTCATCGAAAGTAGTCAGTCGCTGTTTAAAGCTTCTTGAACAGATGATCTGTTGCTTAGCTGCTGAGGCCTCCTCCAATGGCAAACAGGATGTACCATTCAGCTCCATCACGGTACGTGCAACAACAACGCTGAATTGAGCGCGTAGTATTTCCTGCGGCAAGCAAGCTAGATCCCACGCGGTGATCACACCAAGTTGATTGAGCTTTGCTGATAACCGTGATCCGATTCCCCAAATCTTTTTGACAGGCACTCTTTTCATCAATCTCTCTCTTCGATCAGGGCAGGCTAAATCCACCACTCCGCCGGTCTGCCTCCATCGCTTTGCAGCATAGTTGGCAAGCTTGGCTAATGTCTTGGTTGGTGCCATACCAACACAGACAGGGATGCCACTATGGTGTCCAATCGTCCAACGAATACGCTCACCATAGGCCAGAGGGTTTTGGTCACAAACCCCCGTTAAATCCAGAAATGATTCATCAATTGAATAAATCTCCTGACGAGGCGCAAACTCAGTCAATAACGACATGACTCGAGAAGAGAGATCGGCATACAAGGTGTAGTTTGAAGAGAACAGATGAATATCGTGCTGCTCAATCAACTCTTTTATCTGATGTACTGGAACAGCCATCTTGACGCCCAGTGCCTTAACCTCAGCACTGCGTGCGACAACACAGCCATCATTATTGCTGAGCACAACAATAGGCTTATTTAAAAGGTCAGGACGGAACAGCCGTTCACAGCTAACGTAGAAGTTGTTGCAATCGACTAATGCAAAGCGTTGTTGGGAAGTCACTCAGAGAGCGTGAATAACATTGGTCACCACGCCCCAAATAACCAGTTCAACCTCATCTTGAATGGGAATGTCAGGGTAATCAGAGTTCTCTGCCATCAATACTAACTGGCCTTGCTTGCGAGCGAGCCGTTTAACCGTTAGCTCATCATTCAAGGCACAAATCACAACTTTCCCAGGAACGGCCTCGATTGAGCGGTCTACAACCAAAATATCGTTACTATGGATACCTGCGCCAATCATAGAATCACCTTCCGCACGGACAAAGAAGGTTGCAGCCGGTTTTTGAATCAGCAACTGGTTAAGATCAAGCGTCTGCTCAATGTAATCATCGGCAGGGGAGGGGAAGCCCGCCGCTACGCGACAATTAAATAGCGGGATGCTCACTCGTAAAGGGTCGAGGGTAGGGTGTATGAAAGAGGAGGGCAGAACTCTATTAGTTTGTAGGTCAACTTGTTGCTTGCGTTGCTCCAGCACAGACAGTAGTTCTGGCACCATACTTTCAGGTACACGAATGGCTTTAGTGGGTTCTCCATAGGCAGAGGAGCCTTTCTTGCGGCCAGCACCTAAACGTGCGCCACCTCTTGATTTTGGTTGTTGATTATCACTCATATGAAAAGTGTACAGTAATCAATATATGGGTAACAAGGGCAATGCCAAATATTGTAGCTGTGACCTTTAAGTGGATAGTTGAGAAATTGAGATTTTAAGGGTTTATGCCATACTCAATATGCAAGGGTTCCAAATATCAGGATATGAAGATATGGACATTACTCCAAAGAGCGTGCTTTCAAAAATTAAAGAGCTTGAGCATTTAGGGTTTAATGACGATCACTTTCAATTTATACATCATTGGGGAAACCTTAAGGGCAAAGATTCCAGTCTCGAGTCACATAAAGCTTACTTGAAGAGCGTTCGAAGCTATCAAGTTGCTAGCAATAATTTCAAAATTGCAGAAAAGCTGGCTAAATGTCTAACGTTGGCAAAGTCAGTTGAGGGAGACATTAACTTTGCAGACATTTGCAATCAAGTGAACGGGATCCTCCAGAATAAACAACACAGCAATCGAAGCCGACTAAACCCAGAACGAGGGCTATATGTTGTAACGCTCAACAATCAGCATCCGATATCTGCTAATGCCGACGATAAACGCATCGCACATATTGCGATCAAAGTTAATCGAGAAAATTGTAAATTCGGCAAGGCTGTTAATTTAAGTAATAGGCGAAAGAATTATTACAAGACGTTTGGCGAAGAGAATGTCAATTTTCAGCCGGTTGTTTTATTGTCTGAAATCGATATTGCGGAAAAAGAAGTCTTAAGAAGGCTAAAGCAGTTTAGGCAGGTCAGTCCATCTGGAAATCTCACGGAGTGGCTGCATGGGATAAATTCCGGACAAATAATCGAAGTCATTAATGAGGCGCTAGTAGGGTTAGGTTTCCAACACGATAACTTTCTTGCGAAAGAAAAAGACGGAAAAAGATAGTTAATTTCAGCTAAATCTAGAATAAATAAAAGCTCAATGCTGGAAAGAAAAGTCAATTCAGGCCAGTTAAAAAAGGATAAAACAAATGGACAATGTATTAAACCTATTTGGTGAAACAAGAGAATATACTCCCAAGGTAACCCCTGAATATTTGGCAGATGATGAAAATTTGGTCCGTACTTACTACGAGATTTTATTCAGCATTCGGTCTCATTACATTGATAGGGAGCCCAATCATGAATTGCGAGATTACATAGGAAAAGTGATTGCGGAAAGCTTGCTTGAAGGGAGAGAGGATGCCATCTGTACACTGAAGACTTATAACTTGTTTCTTGATGTGGTGAAGCCAGCTACCCAAGCTTCTCTTAATAAATTGCTGGGAGATTAAAAACCTTATTTTCGTCTATATTTAGATGTCTGTATTAGGTAACAAGGATTGTGTTTTGACCTGTTTTTACCCCACATTAAAAGAACGGCAAAGGAAAGAGCGTGATAGCTATCCAATTAATGTTGGCTTACGGATTCACCGTTCACTTAGTTGGTTAAATAGAGCGGAACAGTGTGAGAATGACAACGATGCAGAGTTCATTTTTCTGTGGATCGCATTTAATGCAGCTTACGCAGATGAATTTAGTTCAAGAGAGTTTACCGCTACCGGCACCTTTAGACAGTTTATCTCCAAACTGGATGATTTAGATAAAGGTGGCCAGCTAAATGACCTTGTTTGGTCAGAGTTCTCTAGCGGCATTCGAGTCCTGCTTGATAACCGTTTTGTCTTTCAGGGCTTCTGGGACTTTCACAGCCAAAAAATTAGTGAAGCTGAGTGGCGTGATAGGTTTTCAAAAGCAAAGAAGAGTGCAAACTGGGCTTTAGCAAACCGAGATACGCCGGCTCTTCTCGTTATTATTTTTTCTCGTCTTTACACATTACGCAATCAACTTATTCATGGTGGCGCGACTTGGAACAGCCAAGTGAACCGTGATCAAGTTCGAGATTGTGCCAACTTTTTACGCAAGCTTGTGCCCTTAGTGATTGAGATCATGATGGATAACACAGCGGTTTTATGGGGTGATCCAAGCTATCCCGTTGTTGAGTAGCCCTCCTATAAATAACTTCCCTTTATAAAGACAAGGATTTTCACTTGATGATGAAGATACGCTTTGGTTATGGCTTAGATTTAGAGATAGTAGATGATGTTCGACCTTCCTTTGGAGAGGTGGTAGTCGGTTTAAAAGGGATGTTGTCTCTGCTTGAAAGCCAGCTGGGACTCGCGGGAAGCGATGCCTCTTTTACAACTCGACTGGTGCAATACCATCAAAGCCTTCAGGTGAGTCTGAACAGTTCTCGCTTCTATCACGATTCATTTCAAGCTGATCCTTTTGCAAGTACAAAAGCCCTCTTAGATTGGCGTGATGAGCTCTATCTTTCTGGCTGGAATGGCCAGTTTAAGTCTGAGGTTCCATCAAGATTAAAGGATCTAGAAGATGTTGAGAAACAGGCTCAAGGTTTTGTTGAGAAAGGAGAGGGAGAACGCCTCCAGCAGGTACTTAGGCAGTTAGAGCAACAGCGCGTCCAGATTGCAGAAATTGAATTAGTCGACCCTTTAGAGTTGCTTCCTCCTATGTGGCAGAAAGTCATCTCAGTGCTGCAAGAGCATCATGATATCGCCATTTATGACATGCCTTCACTACAAAATAGCTGTACCGATAAAAGTGATCTTGGTCTCCTTCAAAAGGCACTTATCAACAGTCAAGAGAGAGCTGATGATGCGAGTAACAAGGTGCAGTTATCGGGTGATATTTCTGTTCTAATTGTTAAGGCGGGAGCGACAGCTTTTTCAGCTTCATCCATGAGTAAGTTATTGCATCATGCTCAACAGGTAGAAAAGGCTGGAGACTTCTGTCTGCTTGCCGAACAAAATGGCGCTTCACTAGATGCTGCGTTGGAATATGAAGGGTTATTACGTCTTGGGTTTCAGGCTAACTCTCCTTGGCGACCCGCATTCCAAGTGTTGCCTCTTTGTTTTGAGCTGCTTTGGCAGCCGCTTGACCCCAAAGTGCTGCTGCAGTTTTTAAATCACCCGGTTGGACCGATACCTCGGCGAATTCGAAAAAGTCTATCCCAAGTTGTAGCCTCAGAACCAGGCATTGGGGGTGAGCGTTGGACTCATAAAATTGCTTCACTTCTTGAAGCAGAGAGAGAAGCTGACCCGAAACAAGCTAAAAAGTTAGAGCAGCAGATTAATTATTGGCTACATTCAGAACGCTATCAGCCGGAACTAGGTATGCCAACTCAAGAGGCGATTAAGGTAACTGAGCAGCTTTCACAGTGGTTAAGCGGAATGCAGATCAGCTTTGAAGGCAAGCCGGAGGTATCTTTGTACACAGCGGCACTTCATCAAGTTCAGGAACTAGGTTTGGTTTTAGGTGATCTTAATAACAGTGGTATGACGGTTATTGATCGTGAAATTCTTCGCCACCTTATTGAAGATGTTAGGGGTGGTGGAACAGGTTTGGTTGATCGAGTGGCAGAGGTCGGCCCTGATTACCCAGCCATCCAAAAAGCAGAATCAGCGGCCTCTATTTTGTCTTCAAGAGAGACCATTATCTGGTGGGATTGTCACAAACAGGGAGGTATTCGTAAATCTCACTGGTTGCCTGTGGAAAAGAAAGCATTGGCTGCAGAAGGCATTCAGCTCTGGTCAGAACAAAAGCAATTAACACTGCAAGGTCGAGGTTGGTTACGGCCCATTCTAAATGCAAAGAAACAGCTGTCTCGCGTCAATTACTTTGTCCGGTTTGACGACAATTAGGATGGCCGGTTGAGTGTTTGTTTTTTTATGTCATTTTTTCCTGATGTTTTTTCCTATAACTGTCGCCATCTA
>QNFJ01000104.1 GCA_003646305.1 Gammaproteobacteria bacterium
GGCGAGATTTAAAAAAGAAGAAACCTGGCCTGAAAAGAAAAGGCAATTAATTAACATGTCCCCAGAATTTATTTAATGTTTTAAGCCCACCCATTTACTTTTTCCACTTTGCCCAAGGGGATGGGCTGCCCTCAACAGAGGAACTTGGAGAGGCTGGCGGCTTATGGCCACTTTTCCTGGTGTGATTATCATCTAAACTACTGGAATGGCTGTCTGATCGTGCGGCAAAACTCCTCTGTGAGCGAGATCCATTTTTCTGGCTATAGGCAGCCGATTTTGTAGCCTGCTTTTCACGCAGTCGTTCAGCATCTTCCAGGCTCAGTTCGGCGGGTTGGCCAGCTGTTTGACCTTCAGGAACAATGCGATCTCTAGGCGGTAAGGAAAACTGCTCAGAAGAGACTTTGGGTAGACTCTTAAATTTATACAAATAGAAAACTTCGACCTTTTCACGTGCCCAGTCTGTTTTTTTAAGGAACTTTACACTGGACTCAATGCTTGGATTGGTCTTAAAGCAGTTGATATTTAAATAGGCAAAGAGAATCTCGAAGCCGTAGTGATCGACTATTTCAATCAACATATTTTTTAAACCAAGGCCGTGCAGAGGATTGTTTTTGTAATTAATCTCGTCATTCATAGTAAAGCCCAAAAAAGGTAAGTGAGTTGTGGTTCATTATACCCCGTGCAGCAGAGGCGAGTACGCAGTCAGTGGGCCATTGCCGCATACTCGCAAAAGATATTCAACTGAAGAAAAGATCCGAATTGTACTTGAAGGCATTCGAGGTGAAGATGGTATTGCTGAATGGTTAAGCGTAAAACAGCGGCTCTAAAGTGAGCTAAAAAGGTAATTAACTGACTATTGAGGGTAATTACCTATTACTATAAAATGTTAATATGCGCGCAAGTTACTGATATTGCCCAATATATGAAGAACTCAGCCACATAAGGCTATTTTGAGTGGCGAATGGCAATTTCCTAAAGCTATAGAAGTTAAATAAACTCAAACTAGATGATAAAAATGAGAATACAAAAATTATCTTTCTTATTACTATGTGGGCTTGGTTCGATGTTATCAACTACCTCCGTACTAGCCGAGGAAGGGGGAACAGGACATGTCTCTCCAGGTGCCGTAGGAACACTTATTGATCTTGCTCCGACTCGTTCTGGTTGGGTTTTGGAGTCTATTTTCACCCATTATGATGGTAGTTTTGATAAAGATGGCTTACCTGTAGGTGGGCTAAAATCTTTTGGTCTAGATGCTAATGTTGATGTTTTGACATTGGGCGCGCTCTATACATTTGATAGTAAACTGTGGGGAGCCTTTTATTCGGCAGGCGTTTTTGCGCCTTATCTTTGGATGGATGTAAAAGGCAACGTAAATGATTTCAATGTTCATCAAAAAAAGCAAGGAATTGGCGATATTACACTGGTCCCCATGATGATGGCTTGGAAGAATGATGATTGGCAATATACAGCATCATTATCTATTTATGCACCAACGGGAGATTATAAGAAGGGGGATATTGCAAATACAGGCATGAATTATTGGACAGCAGACCCTGTTGTTTCTGCCTATTACAGCAATGCAGAAACGGGGTTTAACTTTAGTGTATTCACCGGTATTACTTTCAACTCAGAAAATAATGCAACGGATTATAAAAGTGGCTCGCTATTCCATATTGAATCGAGTATCCAACAGCTATTTCCATTAGGGAAGGGCTATATAGGCTTGGGTCTCGATGCCTTTTATTTTGAACAGATTGAAGGGGATAGTGGTTCCGGGGCAATACGTGATTTCAAGGGAAGAACCATGGGGATCGGGCCGGTTGTTAACTACATACTTCCTGTAGGTACGGATAACTGGGTATTTGAAGCCAAATGGCTCCCTGAGACGAATACTAAACACCGTTTAGAGGGTGATTATTTATGGGTTAAATTAGTCTATCAATTTGAATAGAGTATAAGTTCCAGTTTGCCTGCTAAACACGGGGAATTTTCTAGTTGATAATTTTCACATTAAAGAACAAAGAACAAAGAACAAAGAACAAAGAACAAAGAACAAAGAACAAAGAACAAAGAACAAAGAACAAAGAACAAAGAACGTGGGGGTGCAGGGAAAGCCATGAAAATCGGTAAAACTCCCCTGACAGCGCAGTTCCATGTTTACCACAATGTAGAGACTCTGGGTGATTATGGTGAAGAGTGGCAGATGAGAATCCGCTTTCAGCTGCTTTTCCCACGAAAATAAACCAAACAGTAAATATTACGACCCCTGACTGCAATGTTTTAAGATATTAAATTAGCAATTATTACCAAGATTAAAAATGAGTTAAAGACAGATTTTTACAAGGGAACATAAGCGAAAAAATGATTATATTTAATAGTGTCCATTACCGGTTATGGATCTTTTACATCCTGTTTTTATCGGGCTGTACGGTGCTCGTTGATAATCTTTATGGTCCAAGTGAACCGCAGAAACGACTTGTCGATGTATCGACAGATGATGGCGCCTTTTATTATCATCAGATTAAACCGATTCTGGAAAACCGCTGTGTCGTATGCCATGGTTGTTACGATGCACCTTGCCAGTTAAAACTTTCTTCTCCAGAAGGTATTGATCGGGGTGCATCGGTAGAACCGGTTTATACAAACCGGTTACTTGCCGCTGAGCCAACACGATTATTCGAGGATGCACAGAGCACTGAAGAATGGCGATGGAAAGGCTTTACTCCAGTATTAAATGAGCGCCAGCAATCACAAGAAGCAAATTTGCAAGCAGGTTTACTCTATAAGGTGCTGGAGTTGAAAAAAAATAATCCGCTTGCTGATGAAGCGGTGTTAACGGGGGGGTATGACTTTACACTGAATCGGAGTCAGATTTGTCCTACTGTTGAAACGTATGACAGTTTTGCCAAAGATCACCCAGAATGGGGCATGCCTTTTGGGTTGCCGGGCTTATCCGATCAAGAATTTGGCAAGATGGAACACTGGCTGGAAAATGGTGCAAAGATGGTTGATCAAGAGCCTTTAACGCCTACACAACAGCAACAAATCAACGAATGGGAAGAATTCCTGAACAAGCGTTCAAATAAACATCAACTCATGAGTCGTTATGTTTATGAGCATCTCTTTCTGACGCATCTTTATTTTGATGCAGAGCCAAAAAGGCAGTTTTTCACTATTATTCGCTCCAATACACCACCAGGACAAGCAGTTGAGCGAATTGTAACCAGACGACCTTATGATGATCCAGCCACGGATAAAATTTATTATCGGCTGATCAAAGAAAAAGCCACTATTCTGGATAAAACGCATATCCCTTATAAGATGGATAAGGCTCGGATGCAGCGTTGGCAGGAACTGTTTATTGATACTGACTTTGAGGTTAAACACCTGCCCAGCTATCACGTTGAAGTTGCCTCAAACCCTTTTATTGCTTTTCAGGGTTTGCCGCCCAATTCACGCTATCAATTTTTATTGGATGATGCACAACTTTTCCTGATGGGCTTTATTAAAGGATCGGTATGTCGCGGTGAAATTGCACTGAGTGTTATTGATGACCACTTCTGGATATTGTTTACAAAACCTAGCGTATTTAAAGAAGAAAAGGCAGCAAGTTTTTTATCAGAACAAAGTAGTAATCTAAGACTGCCTGGCGAGACAGGAAGCTCGATTTCTATGAGCTCTTGGCGGCGCTATGCAAAACTACAAAATAATTACTTTAAAGCAAGCGCTGCTGAAATTGAAACCTTATCAAAAGAACACAAGCTTTCATTGAATACTCTGTGGGATGGAGATGGTGGCAATACAAATGCAGCGCTTACTGTGTTCCGCCATTTTGATAATGCAACGGTGATACAAGGGCTGGTCGGGAATTCACCTAAAACAGCATGGGTGATTGATTATCCATTATTTGAGCGTATTCATTATCTATTGGTGGCAGGTTATGATCCTTTTGGTAATGTTGGTCACCAATTGAAGACTCGTCTTTATATGGATTTTTTACGAATTGAAGGCGAATTCAATTTTGTGTCTTTTCTACCACCCGAAAATAGATATGAAGAATTAAGCTATTGGTATCGTGGTGCTGATGAGGAGATCAGGGAATATATGGCGGAGATGCCGGATCATGCTTTTTTCCCAACGTCAATAGAATACAAAACAGTAAACTACAAACAGGAACTGTTCCAACAGATCCAGCAACATTTAGCCCCAGTATTGACGGATAAATATAGTTTGAATAAAAAGGGTTTAACAGATCATGAGCTATTAGCACTCAATCGTCTGGGTGGCATGACAGGCAGTAAAACCGCCTTCCTCCCAGAAGTTGTGTTTATCAGATTGACCAGCTCATCGAACAAAGAACACTTTTTTACCTTGCTCCATAATAGAGGCTATGCAAACGTTACCTCGCTAGGAAAAACAAGCCGTCTTCCCGATGAAGATACAATGACTATTGTGCCTGGCTTGATTAGTTCCTATCCAAATGTATTCTGGGATGTACGATCTGATGATTTGAACGATTTGGTTTCAAGTGCAGAAAATTTATCAACAGAAGAGGATTATCAGAAACTGCTGGATCTTTATGGTGTGCGGCGTACTTCCGGCCAGTTTTGGGCTTTAAGTGACCGCTTTCATAATGCTTATCAACAGCAAGCACCCGTTCAGGCAGGCCTGTTTGACTATAATCGACTTGAGAACCGCTAATTACTACTAGCTTTTAAGTTGTTCTTTTAATGTTATATAAAATTCAAATTGCAGGATTACTTGTAGCCATCCTACCTTTCCAGCTTTTTGCTGGCTCAGAAAGATTACAACTGCTTGAGCTAATACGTGAACGTAACAAAACAGCCTATTTGTCTGGCTGGGTGCAGGGTGATGCTGCATGGTACAACAATGTACCCGCAGGTTTAATGGATGATGGGACAGAACTACGTCGCGGTGTTTTAAATCTACAGGCAATGGTCTATAACAACATTGGCTATAAACTACAGGTTGATATTGCAAATGCAGGAAGATCTGGAGTTAAAGATATTTATTATGCCTATAGCATGAGCGATACATTAAATTTTAGACTTGGGAATACACGTGATCCCTTTATGCTGCAAGATCAAACAAGTAGCCGAAATACCTTGTTCATTGAGAGAGCGCTACCAGAAGCCTTTACTGCAGGCAGGCATATTGGGCTGGTAGCAGATTATTATAAACAAGACTGGACCGTATCAGCTGGATTATTGGGACCTGCAGTGAACACTACAGAAGATACTGAACGAGATAAGGACTGGGGAGCATCAGCACGAGCAACCTTTTCAGCAATTAATAAAAGAAACAAACTCGTTCACCTCGGCCTTTCAGCAAATTATCGTGATACACACACTCTGAAATCTATCAGATACAATCAACAACCTGAGACATATATCGCCAAGGTCAACTTTGTTGATACGGGTAAAATTGAACAAAGCCAAAACACCCAGAAACTGGGTATGGAAATAGCATCAATAAATGGTCCTTGGTCCTTGCAGGCAGAATATATTATTAGTTCTGTAGCTCGCAGTAGCAATGCTTTAAGATTTAAGGGTTGGTATGCTCAAGCAGGTTATTTTTTTACGGGCGAGAGTCAGGCTTTTGAACAAGGGCTCTTTACAGCTGTTACGCCTAATACTGCCGTTGGAAATGGCGGTATAGGCGCATGGCAATTGGGCTTACGTTTGAGTGGTATCGATTTAAATGATAGGGATATTAATGGTGGTGAGATGAATAACCTTACAATAGGGCTTAATTGGTACCCGACTGATGACATCAGGATTTCTGCTAACTATGTCAATGTGCTGAAGGTGGATGGTGGTCCACAAGATGGTGTTGAGCCAGATATTTTCCAAATTCGTTTTCAATGGGAATTTGATTACCCCCTCAGGAATATAGTGGATAAAATTTCAGGGCATTGATGCCTTGAAATTACATACCACAAAGGAATAGGCATGAAAATAAAGAATTTGCCGGGGGCTTGGATGCTAGAAACATTTCGGCGAGGTGGTGTTGATATAGATAAGCTTATGAAACAATTACCTGATGATGTTGAGCTTATGCTTTATGAAATGGATTCAATTCCACCCGACAATATCGATAGATTGTTAAAAGCCTGTGCAGATATCAGTGGCAACCAAGATTTTGGTCTCACCATAAATGAGCTGGTCGATATTACAATGTATGGGCTTTTTGGCTATATATTACTACATAGTAATACGGTGGAGGATTTGCTTAATTCACTCGTACGCTATCATAGCGTACATCATAATGCGGGTATTTTTTATAACTTAATCTGTGAAGATCATATCGTTAAAATCCAGTTTTGCTATCACCAAACCAACTGTTTATCTCATCGACACACGACTGACTGGGGATTAGGTTTTATCCCTTACTTCATCAAGCCATTATTGGGAAATATTGCCCAACCAATAAGTGCATGTTTCACCTACGATGCGCCACCTAGCTTACGAGGTTTACACCATTACTTTGGGACTAATTTAGAATTTAACCAAGTTCATAATGAACTCATTTATCCCTGTTCTATTTTAAAACAAAGGATTACTGAAAAGACGGATCCAGTGTTGTTAAAGATATTGCGAGAAGAAGCTGACAAACTCCTTTTAGAGCAAAAAAAGGACAACTCTCTAAAAAAGGCAATTCATATATTTATATTTGAAAACATAGGTGTCAATAAAATAAATTCTTCCGATGCTGCAAAAACATTTAATCTAAGTTTAAGTACTTTTAAAAGGAAAATGGCTGCGGAATGTATTGATTTTAAGAAAGAAAAAGAAAGCATTAGAAACGTGATGGCAAAACAACTGTTATCACGAACGACCCTGCCAGTTTCTGAAATTGCTGAAAAAACAGGCTTTTCCAATGCCAGCTCCTTTACCCGATTTTTTATTCGGTGCAATCGGCAAAATCCGTTGCAATTCAGAAACTCAAGCCGACTAAATGAGCCTAAAAGATAATTAACTGGCTGCTAAGGCTAATTGCCTTTTCCTCTCAAATGTTAGTATTTACATAGGCTAACTGATATTGGTCAATATATGATGAACACTTCTAGAACCTACTCTCTATCAATGTTAATGCTTATTCTCAGTGTTGCCATGCTTATTTCCATCATTAGTTATCCTGCAATGGCTGAGTCATCTCGGCCTCGGTTAATTATTCAAATTACCGTTGATCAATTACGTGGTGATTTGCCAGATAAATATATGAGGAATATGGGTGGTGGCGGGTTTCGTTACTTAAAAGAAAATGGCATTTGGTATAAAAATGCCAACTATAACCATTCAAACACTGAAACAGTTGTTGGCCACACTACACTTGCTACTGGAGCTGACCCATCTGTACATGGGATGGTTTCAAATGTTTGGTACGATCGGGATAAAGGACGATTGGTCTATAACATAGAAGATAAAAACTACCATATCTTAAGTAAAAATGCGGACATTGACGACA
>QNFJ01000105.1 GCA_003646305.1 Gammaproteobacteria bacterium
GTCTTTCAGAAAAAAGGGATTACCTTTATCCAGCAGGCGGCGACGAAAGTTGACCCTGAAAATAACTGTATTGAAGTGGCTGACGGTACAAAAGTTGACTATGACTATTTGGTCATTGCAACTGGCCCCAGATTAGCATTTGATGAAGTCGAGGGGCTTGGGCCAGAGGGCTTCACCAAGTCAATTTGTCACGTCGACCATGCTGTCGAATCTGCTGATATGTGGGATGAGTTTGCGAAGAATCCCCGCCCTATTATTGTAGGAGCCGTTCAGGGCGCCTCTTGTTACGGTCCTGCATACGAATATGCAATGATCATTGATACGGAGCTGCGTAAGCGTAAAGTTCGCGACAAAGTTAAGATGACTTTCGTAACGGCAGAGCCGTATATTGGCCACCTCGGTTTAGGAGGTGTGGGTGATACAAAAGGAATGCTCGAAAGTGAGTTCCGCAATCATCATATCGATTGGGTCACAAATGCCAAAGTTGAGCGCATCGAAGAAGGCAAGATGTTTGTCACAGAGGTCAATGATGACGGTAGTGACAAGAAAAAACATGAGATTGAGTTCGGTTATTCAATGATGCTCCCTGCTTTTACCGGTATTGATGCGATTCGCCACAGCAAGGCAGAGGGCTTTATCAACCCGCGCGGATTTATCATGGTCGATAAGAATCAGCGCAATCCAGCATTCAAGAATGTCTACTCTGTTGGCGTCTGTATTGCGATTCCGCCTGTCGAAGCGACACCTGTTCCTGTCGGCGCGCCTAAAACAGGCTATATGATTGAGTCAATGGTGACCGCAACGGCTGAAAATATCCGTGACGAGCTCGATGGTAAGGAACCAAGCCATGAAGCTTCATGGAGTGCACTTTGCCTGGCAGATATGGGTGATAGCGGGATTGCCTTCGCTGCGGTTCCGCAGATGCCGCCTAGAAATATTATCTGGGCGAAAAAAGGTAAGTGGGTTCACTTGGCTAAAATTGCTTTTGAGAAATACTTTATCCGTAAAGTGAGAAAAGGTATCAGTGAGCCACTTTATGAAAAACATGTACTAAAAGCGATGGGGCTTAATCGCCTAAAATAGGCTGGGGAGTTATTATAATGACGATTGACAGAATGGTTTTCGCCTTTGCGGGCATGTTTATCCTGTTAAGTGTATTGCTATCGCATTTGCACTCGCCTAACTGGCTCTGGTTTACCGTTTTTGTGGGTGCAAACTTGCTGCAGTCAGCTTTTAGTGGCTTTTGCCCGTTGGCAATCATCCTCAAAAGATTTGGTGTTAAAGCGGGTTGCGCGTTTAATTAAACACTGTCTTTAATTGAAAAAGCCGACTAATCCACTAGGTTAGTCGGTTTTTTTATGCGTAACACTTTATAATATCGGGCTATTTTTAATTTATTAGATTTCAATATGAGCACTCGTCCTATTAATCGCGAAGAACTTCTGCAAAAACAGTTAAGCAATCAAATTCTCTTTCTTGATGGTGCTATGGGGACGATGATCCAGGCCTATAAGCTGGAAGAGGATGATTATCGTGGCGAGCGCTTTGCCGATTGGCCGAGTGACCTAAAAGGTAACAATGACCTGTTATCGTTAACGCAGCCAGAAATCATTAAGGCTATTCATGGCGCCTATCTTGATGCGGGTGCGGATATTATTGAGACCAATACGTTCAACGCTACCCCCATTGCGATGGCTGATTATTCGATGGAGTCCCTCTCTTTTGAGATGAACGTCGTTAGTGCTCGCCTGGCAAGGGAGGCCGCAGATGCTGCTGAGGCTAAAACACCTGAGAAGCCTCGTTTTG
This sequence comes from Gammaproteobacteria bacterium, assembly GCA_003646305.1. GTDB lineage: Bacteria > Pseudomonadota > Gammaproteobacteria > Methylococcales > UBA2780 > UBA2780. The sequence goes on from QNFJ01000105.1 coordinate 1,807, forward strand.
TGGCGGGTGTTATCGGCCCGACAAATCGTACCGCTTCGATCTCCCCTGATGTGAATGACCCCGGTTTTCGGAATGTTAGTTTTGATGAGTTGGTTGAAGCCTACAGGGAATCAACACGGGGTTTAGTTGAAGGAGGTGCGGATATTATCCTCATCGAAACTATCTTCGATACCCTTAATGCCAAGGCGGCTATCTTTGCGGTTGAAGCATTTTTTGACGAACTGGGCTATCGCCTGCCGGTGATGATTTCTGGCACCATAACCGATGCTTCCGGTAGAACATTGTCAGGCCAAACAACCGAAGCTTTCTGGAACTCACTCAGTCACGTTAAGCCGATTTCTATTGGCCTTAACTGCGCACTGGGGGCGAAAGAGCTGCGCCAATATGTGGCTGAGCTTTCCAGAATCGCCAGCTGTTATGTTTCAGCTCACCCCAATGCCGGTCTCCCTAATGAGTTTGGTGAGTATGATGAAACCGCTGAAGAGATGGCGACTGAGATTAAAGAGTGGGCTGAAAGTGGCTTTATCAATATTATTGGTGGCTGTTGTGGTACCTCACCTGAACATATTCAGGAGCTAGTCAAAGCGGTTGGCTCGATTAGGCCACGTAAAATTCCTGAGCTGGCGGTGGAATGTCGCTTGGCAGGACTAGAGCCGATGAATATCAGCAAAAGTTCTCTGTTTGTGAATGTTGGAGAGCGAACCAATGTGACCGGTTCTGCCCGCTTTAAACGATTGATTAAAGAGGGTGACTTTGAAACCGCTCTCGATGTGGCGCGTCAGCAAGTTGAAAATGGTGCTCAAATCATCGATATCAACATGGATGAGGGAATGCTTGAGTCAGAGGCGGCGATGGTTCGCTTCCTCAGTTTAATCGCCTCAGAGCCTGATATTTCTAAAGTCCCTATTATGATTGACTCATCTAAGTGGGAAATCTTAGAAGCCGGGCTTAAATGTATTCAGGGCAAAGGTATTGTTAACTCCATCTCACTCAAAGAGGGGGAGGAAAACTTTATTCGTCAGGCTAAGTTAGTGCGCCGCTATGGAGCGGCAGCGATCATCATGGCGTTTGATGAAGCGGGACAGGCTGATACTGGAAAGCGTAAAGTAGAGATTTGTAGCCGCGCCTACCGCATTCTAGTTGATGAAGTTGGGTTTCCACCCGAAGATATTATCTTCGATCCCAATATCTTTGCGGTCGCGACCGGTATTGATGAGCATAATAACTATGGCCTCGATTTTATTGACGCGACGGCTGAGATCAAAAGAACACTGCCCCATGCGATGATTTCGGGTGGGGTTTCGAATGTCTCATTCTCCTTTAGAGGTAATAACCCTGTTCGAGAGGCAATCCATGCGGTCTTTCTCTATCACGCCATTAAGGCGGGGATGGATATGGGGATTGTTAATGCGGGACAGCTGGCCATTTATGAAGATATTCCCAAAGAGCTGCGTGAGCGGGTTGAAGATGTGGTGCTCAATCGGAATGACGAGGGGACAGACCGGCTCCTAGAGGTTGCGGAAAAATATCGAGGTGATGGCTCAACAGGCGAGAAAAAAGAAGATTTAGAATGGCGCAGTTGGCCGGTTGCTAAGCGACTGGAACAGGCGCTGGTTAAAGGCATTACTGACTATATTGTTGAAGATACTGAGGAAGTGCGTCAGCAGTCAGAGAAGTCACTACATGTGATTGAAGGGCCTCTGATGGATGGCATGAATGTGGTCGGAGACCTCTTTGGTGCCGGTAAAATGTTTCTGCCCCAAGTGGTTAAGTCTGCCCGCGTGATGAAAAAATCGGTCGCTTACTTGATGCCTTTTATGGAGGCTGAAAAAGAAGAGGGTAGTTCATCAAACGGCAAAATCCTTATGGCAACCGTCAAAGGAGATGTACATGATATCGGTAAAAATATTGTTGGTGTCGTGCTGCAATGTAATAACTATGAAGTGATCGATCTGGGTGTGATGGTTTCAGCCGATACAATCTTAAAAGTGGCCCGTGAAGAGCAGGTCGATATTATCGGCTTAAGTGGTTTGATCACCCCGTCACTGGATGAAATGGTTAATGTTGCCAAAGAGATGGAGCGGTTGGGCTTTGATATTCCGCTGATGATTGGGGGGGCAACCACTTCACGTGCCCATACAGCGGTTAAAATTGAACCGGCCTACTCAGGTGTTTCTGTTTATGTGGCGGATGCATCCCGTGGTGTCGGTGTGGCCAGTAACCTGCTGAGTAAAGAGCTGAAGAGCGGTTTTGTTGAAAAGCTAAAAGCAGAATACGAAGTGGTTAGAGAGCGCCATAAAGGGCGGCAGTCCAGAGTCAAGCAAATCTCTATCGAAGCGGCAAGAGAGAATAAAGTGGCGATTGATTGGGCAGAGTATAGCCCGCCTAAACCGGCGCAGTTGGGTATTCAACAGTTTGATGACTACCCATTAGAAGAGATTGTAGAGCAGATTGACTGGTCGCCCTTCTTTCAAAGCTGGGAGTTAGTGGGAAGCTACCCGAAAATCCTCAATGATGAAGTGGTTGGCGAGCATGCACGGTCTCTATTTGCGGACGCACAACAAATGCTAAAGCAAATTGTGGATGAGAAATGGCTGCAGGCCAGAGCGGTGATCGGGCTATTCCCTGCTGCGAGCCGGGGTGATGATATTGTTATTAAACAGGGGGAGGGAGAGTGCGTTCTTCATCACCTGCGCCAACAAAATGTAAAACCACCGGGACAGCCCAATTACTGCCTCTCAGACTTTATTGCGCCTGAAGAGGATTCTTCAGAAGATTATCTGGGAGCTTTTGCTGTCTCCGCTGGGTTTGGCATAGAGGCACATTTGGAACGCTTTGAAGCAGATCATGATGATTACAAGTCAATCATGCTGAAAGCGTTGGCAGATCGTTTAGCAGAAGCGTTGGCTGAGACGATGCACAAGCGCGTCAGAACCGAATTCTGGGGTTATGTGGTCGGTGAGCGGCTAGATAACGAGGCGCTGATCAAAGAAAAGTACCAGGGTATCCGCCCCGCACCGGGTTATCCAGCCTGTCCAGATCACACAGAAAAACGGGCGCTTTTTGAGTTGCTTGATGTGAAAAATAGAATTGGTATCGAACTGACAGAGAGTTTTGCGATGACCCCGACAGCGGCAGTCAGTGGCTGGTATTTTAGCCACTCGAAAAGCCGTTATTTCAATGTCGGAAAAATCAAAAAAGACCAGGTTGAGGACCGAGCGCAACGTCAGGGGGAAAGTGTTGAAAAAATTGAGAAGTGGTTAGCACCAAGCCTAGCCTACGATGCGGACTCATAATGATATGGTCAAGTTAATACTGTACGGAACCGACGGCTGCCATCTCTGTGAAGAGGCAGAGGTCATTCTTAACAGGCTTCTTGAGAAATTGCCTATGCGATTTAAAGTTGAGCAGTGTGATATCACAACAGCTGACGAGTTAATGGCCCTGTACGGAATCCGTATTCCAGTCATAAAAAATGGACAAAGCGGAAATGAACTAGGCTGGCCGTTTGATGAACAACAACTAAGAGATTTTCTCCTCGTAGATTGAAACTGGCTTGTAATGGATCTTGGTAATCTCTTCAATAATATTCCCGATGCCTCTATTGAGGAAAAAGTTGAACAGCTGATGTGCAATGAGGCTGTTCGAATTGAGAGAATCGTCTCAAAAGGGCAGATTTCTCCAGAAGGGTTTTGGTATGACCAGGAAGAGGAGGAGTTTGTTTTGCTACTAAAAGGTGGAGCAAAACTACAGTTTGAGGGTGAAGAGCAAGAGCGGCTCTTGAGCGAAGGGGATTGTCTGGTGATTCCTGCGCATTGTCGACACCGAGTCAGCTGGACATCCTCAGAAACTGAAGCAATTTGGCTTGCTATTTTTGTACGCAGCTAACACGTATTTTCTGGTTATTTTTTATGGCTCGTTCATAACGGCTGGTTGCTTGATGTTCTTAATCGAATTTCCACTATTAGCGGCTAACTTATTGATTCTTTGCTTTGCTATCCACAGGTGTTCTTTTGTCCGTAGGGCATTCAATAAATCATCAGTAAAAACATCCTCAAAAAGCGATTGCAAAACCTAACCAATTGATTATTAAGAAAAATAACTGGCGTGTATAAAAACAAGTCAATTTGATGACAACCCTGTTACGGTGCGCTTTAGAGCAAGTCTTCGACCGGCTATTCACAGAGTTATCCACAGGATGTGTGGATAATGTAGTTTTTGCTGAACTCTCAATAAGTTAGCTTTTTTCAACTGTTTTCTGTGAATAATTAAGCAGTTTTTATATATAAAATTTTCTCTAAAAATAATCGCAAAATGGAAGTTCAGAAAAGTCCCGCAAAGAATTTTCCAGGGCACGAAAACAACGGCGGGATTTTTCTGGAAACGAATAACTGTGAGTGTATAATCAAAGTCTAATAAATATAAATAAGATCATTGATAAGGTTTTTGTAATGAAGCTTAGGAGAAGAGTAAGTGCTCTGGTTTTTGGTGTGGCAATGTCATTTTTTCTATCCGCCTGTGGTGAGAAGCTGGCGGTGCCAACAGCCGATGAGGCTGCCGAGATCATGAAGATAGGGATAGGGTTCCCTCGAGTTAGAATCGCTGAATTACCCGTTGAAGTTGATAAGAACGACTGGCAGTCAGCATTTAGTGTTGGAAACAGACTGAACCAGTTCTATAAGGCGGGGCTTGTTCAATACATCGTTCCGGAAGGTAAAGAGAGGGTTTACCGCGTCACCTTGACAGACAAGGGGCAAGCAGCCCTTTTTGATAATGAGGTTCACCCTGGCGGTACGTATAACCGTGGTTTTTATCGAGTGAAGCTGGCCCTGGATAAGTTCGACCAGGTATTCAACGTCGCAGAATATGAAGTTTATGAGTTGGGAACCGGCATTGATGATATGTTCACCTCGGATGTTACTTTCGGATGGACACCGACAGAAGTAACGCCTTATGGCGAAGCGATGGGTATCGAAGAAGGCCGACCAGAGAAAGCCTCGAAAGGGATTATCTGGTGGGCTGGAAAATGGAAATATATGAGCCAGTAGCGCGTTGGCATCGACAGAAAAACAAGATTTATAACATTAGAGATAACAATATGAAAAATAGAAATAGATTATTTTCTCGGCTAGCCGTTGTGTTGGCTTCAGCGTTTCTTTTATCTGCCTGTGGGGGTGAAATAACCAAACTCACCATGGAGGAGGCGACACGGATTATGGAGCAGGAGACCGACTATCCAAAGGTAAGGTCGATTAATGTTCCTGCCAAAGTGCACGAAAGGGACTGGCCTGCAGCGTATAACAAGAGCGGTTTTTTACGTAAATTAGTTGCGGCAGACTTGATGACGTTTACAGAGGCGACACCTCAGGCCCCATTTTTCGTGCTAACACCAACCGAAGAAGGGAGTAAGTTTCTTTTGAATGATGGTGAAATTCAATCCGGTGGAGATTTTGGGCGAGGGTTTTACATTGCCAGACAGGCCAATGAGAACTATGTGAAGGTGACTAAAATTGCGGAGATGATTCGTTTTAAGGGGCCGCCACCTTCGATTGAGCTACAGGTAACCGATGTTCATTTTGATATCAGCCTCTCAGACCTTACCCCTTTTGGAACGGCTGTAGGGTTGAAAGAAGGGCAGCCTGGAGAAGCAAAAACAGGCTTGTTGTGGAA
>QNFJ01000106.1 GCA_003646305.1 Gammaproteobacteria bacterium
ATGCGGGCAAAACAACGACTACTGAAAGAATCCTGAAACTAACCGGAAAAATCCATAAAACCGGTGAAGTACATGATGGTGAAGCGACTACTGACTTCATGGAGCAGGAACAAGAGCGCGGCATTACGATTCAGTCGGCTGCGACAAGTTGTGAATGGGATGGTCATCGTATGAATATCATCGATACTCCAGGACACGTTGACTTCACAATTGAAGTTTATCGTTCACTGAAAGTTCTTGATGGTGGCGTAGGTGTTTTCTGTGGATCAGGTGGTGTAGAGCCTCAGTCAGAAACAAACTGGCGTTATGCGAATGAATCGGGCGTTGCGCGTGTCATTTTCGTTAACAAACTCGATCGTATCGGTGCTGATTTTTACCGCGTTGTTGATCAAGTTGAGAACGTTCTAGCCGCTAACCCACTGATCATGGTTCTACCTATCGGAACAGAAGATGACTTCACCGGTATCGTTGACCTGTTGACACGTAAAGCATGGGTCTGGGATAACTCTGGTGATCCTTCAAAATACGAGCTACTCGACGTCCCTGCCGATATGGTTGATGACGTTGAAACTTACCGTGAAGCCCTCATTGAAATGGCGGTTGAGCAAGATGAAGCGGCGATGGAAATGTACCTTGATGGCAAAGAGCCAGATATGGAAACCATCAAAAAATGTATCCGTAAAGGAACAATTGCGCTAGATTTCTTCCCAACATACTGTGGTTCTGCTTTCAAAAACAAAGGCATCCAGCCTGTTCTTAATGCGGTTATTGACTACCTTCCTTGCCCGACTGATGTTAAACCTCAACCAGAGGTTGATCTTGAAGGTAACGAAACAGGTGAATTTGCAATTGTTGACCCAGAAAAACCCCTTCGTGCCTTGGCATTCAAAATCATGGATGACCGTTTTGGCGCACTGACCTTTATCCGCATTTACTCAGGTAAACTAGAAAAAGGGACGTCCGTCCTTAACACTTTTACCGGAAAAACAGAGCGTATCGGCCGTATCGTCGAGATGCATGCTGACGAACGTATAGAGTTAGACTCTGCACAAGCGGGTGATATTGTTGCTGTTCTAGGTATGAAAAATGTTCGTACAGGTCACACACTATGTGATCCTAAGAATCCAGCGACACTTGAGCCAATGGTTTTCCCAGATCCCGTTATCTCAATTGCGGTTGCACCAAAAGATAAAGCGGCCTCTGAAAAAATGGGTATCGCAATCGGTAAAATGATTCAAGAAGATCCTTCTTTCCGTGTTGAAACTGATGAAGATAGTGGCGAAACTATCCTAAGAGGCATGGGCGAGCTTCACCTTGATATCAAAATCGATATTCTGAAAAGAACACACGGTGTTGAAGTTGAAGTGGGTAAACCACAGGTTGCTTACCGTGAAACAATCACGAAAGTGACTGAAGATAGCTACACACATAAGAAGCAGTCAGGTGGTTCGGGTCAGTTTGGTAAAATTGATTACATCATTGCACCCGGTGAGCCAGGTACAGGTTTTGTATTTGAATCAAAAGTAACCGGTGGTAACGTTCCTCGCGAATTCTGGCCTGCTGTTGAAAAAGGTTTCAAAAATAGTCTTGATAATGGTGTTCTTGCGGGCTTCCCTTGTCTTGATCTTAAAGTCACGCTGACAGACGGTGCATTCCACGCCGTTGATTCATCTGCTGTTGCCTTTGAAATTGCTGCCAGAGCTGCTTTCCGTCAAACCATTCCAAAAGCGGGCCCTCAGCTTATTGAGCCGATCATGAAAGTTGACGTTTTCACACCAGAAGATCACGTCGGTGATGTGATTGGTGATCTTAACCGTCGCCGTGGCATGATTAAAGCTCAAGAAGCGGGGCCAACCGCTGTTCGCATTAAAGCAGACGTTCCTCTGAGTGAAATGTTTGGTTACATTGGTGATCTTCGTACCATGACTTCAGGTCGTGGTCAGTTCTCAATGGAATTCTCTCACTACCTACCTTGCCCTAAGAATATTGCTGAGGTGGTTATTAAAGAGACTCAGGAACGCAACAAGGCTAAGTAAGCAAGTAGTAGAAGAGGATTGTAACAATCCTTGCATTAAACTAAAGGGGGCGATTCATTTTAGAATCGCCCCCTTTTTTGTACTAGATGCGCTGGCAAATAATGCCTGTCAACGCTTCTATATGAGAGGTAGTGTCGTTAAGGGCTGGAATATAACGAAATTTCTTGCCACCAGCCTCTTTATATAGCGACCTGTACTCAGTCGCGATTTCATCGAGTGTTTCGAGACAATCTACAGCAAACCCCGGACAAACAACATCTACTGAACCGATACCATCAGAAGCAAGCTCTTTGAGCAGATCGCTACAGTAAGGCTTTAGCCACTCCTCCCTCCCAAAACGGGATTGAAACGCAATCCTCCACTCCGAGTCTTTCAGGTTAAGCCGTTTTACCAGCTGCTCTGTCGTTGCAACACACTGGTCAAAATAGGGATCACCCTGCCTTCGGCTACGATCTGGCAAACCATGATAAGAAAAAACAAGCACCTCAGAAGAGCCATTCTCCTCTCGAAAAGTTTTTATCTGATCACAAAGTGAACCAAGATAACCTTCATCCAGATGATAATCACTAATGAATGAAATTTCCGGAATATGGCGCCAATGTCTAAGGATACGGCTAATTTCATCAAAAACTGTAGCTGTGCTGGCTGCCGCGTGCTGAGGATAGAGAGGGAGAATAATAATCTTAGTTACTTCTTTTGAACGCAGACCATCTAACGCCGACTGCAAAGATGGATTGCCGTAGCGCATACCCAGCTCAACATCTGTAATTGCTGTTTTTTCAGCTAAACACGACTTTATTTTCTCCGTGATCGAAACAGAGCCCGTCAAAAGTGGAGAACCTTTTTCTGTCCAGACTCGTTTGTAAGCCTCAGCAGATTTTGAAGGCCTAAGCCTCAAAACAGCACCATGTAGAATCAACCACCACAGTGCTCGAGGGATTTCTACAACACGGGGATCCCACAGGAATTCAGCTAAATACTTTCGTAGGGCCTGCGGTGTAGGTGCGTCTGGCGTCCCGAGATTAACAATCAGCACACCTGTTTCAGGATTACCCAGACCTGTCACCGACCAATAAGGGTCAGAAACTCCGCTCGCGTACTGCTCTTATCGCGAAAATGACCCAGCATAACGGAAGTAGACATAACAGAATTTTGCTTCTCCACACCTCTCATCATCATACAAAGATGTTTCGCTTCGATCACAACCGCAACACCCATCGCACCGGTTGCCTCTTGAACCGCATCGGCAATCTGTTTTGTCAGGTTTTCCTGGATCTGCAATCGACGAGCATACAGATCAATAATTCTTGCCACCTTGGAAAGACCAATCACTTTCCCTTTTGGCAAATAACCCACATGACACTTGCCAATAAAAGGCAAAAGATGGTGCTCACACATTGAGTAGAGCTCAATATCTTTTACAATCACCATATCGTCATTATCGGTTGCAAATATTGCGTTATTTGTCACCTCTTCCAACGTCATCTGATAGCCACTGGTTAAAAACTTCATGGCTTTAGCAGCCCGCTTTGGTGTGTCCAGCAACCCTTCCCTAGAAGGATCTTCCCCCACCTCTACCAGTAATTGCTTGAATATTTTTTCCATGTTTTAGTTATTTTAATTGTCAAAAGTTTTATTTTACCTAGGGCACTATTTATTTACCAACCAAAGCAGCCGCAGTAGAGATAAGATCAACATCTGCTCCCTGTTTATTGGCATTTTCACTTAGGTAGCGCCGCCAGGCTCTCGCTCCCGGTTCACCATGAAAAAGCCCCAAAATATGCCGCGTCATCGAATGCAAACGGACACCCTTTTTAAGCTGCAATGCGACATAGGGAAGAAATGACTCAACCACATCATGACGAGTCTGAGTGCGAAGCTTATCACCATAAAATTGATGGTCAACCTGACTGAGAACCCAGGGGTTATGATATGCCTCTCGTCCGACCATAACACCGTCAACCTTCTCAAGCTCCTGCGCCATTTTATCCAGACTATCAACACCCCCATTAATAACAATCTCAAGCTCCGGAAAATCAATCTTTACCTGATGAACTGTCTCATAACAAAGCGGTGGGATTTCTCGATTCTCTTTTGGAGAAAGCCCACTCAGCCAGGCCTTACGGGCATGAATGATAAAAGTACGACAGCCTGCACGAGCGATTGTCTCAATAAATTGCTGTAACGCTTCATAGGAATCATCATGATCAACGCCAATACGGGACTTGACGGTAACCGGAATTGAAACCGCATTTTGCATACGATTCACACACTCCGCCACCAACTCTGGCTCACGCATCAAGCAGGCACCGAAACGACCATTTTGAACACGATCACTGGGACAACCTACATTAAGATTAACTTCGTTATAACCGTAGTCTTCAGCAATTTTTGTGCACTCAGTTAGGGCAGTAGGATTGCTGCCCCCTAACTGAAGCGCGAGCGGTGCCTCTTCAAGATTAAACTGAAGATGCCGGTCACGCCCTCCATGCAAGATAGCCCCTGTTGTCACCATTTCGGTATAAAGCACCGTATGCTGACTGATCAGGCGCAAAAAATAACGACAGTGGCGATCTGTCCAATCCAACATCGGTGCCACTGAAATCTTTCTATCAATCAAACGTAAACTCCACAATCTATTTCCAGCTATTTTACCGGCATGTGGGGTTTATGAGGTTAACTACCGGTGTTTATTTTACCCTCCGCAACCATCACCGCTTCACCACCAACCCGTATGGTCACTTTATTCTGCCCTTTATTATCCATCTCAAGGTTTAAAACACTACGGCGTGTCTCTTCTGTTCCTCGATCAATCGCAAAGGTGTAGGTTCCTTTTAAAATATGCTCATGAGAGCAGAGGTAAGCGGCAAAGGCCAACAGCGAACCACCCACTGGAGGATCTTCTTTTACGCCGATTCTTGGCCCAACTATTCTTAGATGGAACTCAACATCTTGCTGATCAGGATTACGCGAAAATAGTAGAATTTCTTGTGCTGCTGTCTGAGGGGCAGCCGATTGGCTCCATGCAGAGTAGTCAAATTTAGCTCTACGCACCGCATCATAATATTTGATGGGAACAATCAGAAAAGGGGTTCCACAAGAGACCAGTCGTGTTCTAAAGAGCTGATTATCAATGGTTCTCACATCAAGAGACAGAATATCAGACAACTCTCCCTCTGTTGGCGTGAAGCGGTCAACAATTGGTAATGCTTCTGTCGAGAACTGCACCAAACTTGGCTTACCCTCTTTTTGGCTGACGTTGGTCTTAAGCAAGCCAGATTTAAGCTCTAAAACAATCGCTGTATGCTCTTCATTAAGCTCAATATCTCCACGTGAAGCGAGCACAAAACCGGTCGCCACAACCGCCTGCCCGGCAAAATCAATTTCTGCTTGCGGGGTAAAAATGCGTATTTTACGTACAGCCTCTTTTTCCGTTGCCGGAAGGATAAAGACACTTTGAGAGAGGTTCATCTCTTTCGCAAGCTGCTGCATTTGTACATCACTCAGATCATCCGCTTCAGGAAAGACCGCAATCTGTGCACCGTTAAATGCTGTATTGGTAAAGGTATCGACAATATGAAAAATCTGTTCCACTTTTTGCTCCTTCTTCTGGCCAGCCGCTCTAAATAATGGCTGACTTCTTTTATTTATCAGGTTATAGGGCTAACTGCACTTTTTGCGCGTCAATACGCACTGCATAGGCTCCAATTTTAACCGCTTCATCCTCAAGGCATTGCCCTGTTTCGAGGTTAAAGTGCTGTTTATATAAAGGAGAGGCCACCACAGGCTCTCCTTTTAAGTCACCAATCAAACCTCTTGAAAGCACATTGGCCTCTCCAAACGGATCAAAGTTATCAATGGCATAAACCTTATCAGCCTTTGGCATATAAAAGATCGCAATTTGCCGCCCTTCAACCAAGGCGCACACGCCTGAGTTTGGCTGTAAAGCGTCAAGTGAACAGATATCAACCCACTCTGCTGACTCATTTTTCATCTCTGCACTCATTTTATTCCCCCTTATTCAGCCAAAGCGGCTTCAGTTTCTGATGCCGCCGGTCTAATCTGTCCACGCTCTTTAATAAAGACGATATTCTCATCCGCTGCATCACTGTTAATAAAGGTGCTGAACCGTTTAAGTCTTGATTCATCTTCAAGGGTTGTTTTCCATTCACATTGGTAAGTCGCAACCACTTGATCCATCTGTGCTTCAAGTTCGGCAGCCAGTCCTAGCTTGTCAGCAATGACAACGGACTTCAGATAATCAAGTCCCCCTTCCATATTTTCCATCCAGACCGATGTGCGCTGTAGACGATCGGCAGTACGGGTGTAAAAGGTCAAGACACGGTCGATATATTTGATCAGCGTCTCTTTGTCCAAATCAGTCGCGAACAGATCAGCATGACGTGGTTTCATGCCTCCATTACCGCAAACATAGAGGTTCCAACCTTTTTCAGTGGCAATGACACCAATATCTTTACTCTGTGCTTCCGCACACTCTCGGGTACAGCCTGAAACCGCAAATTTGATTTTATGGGGTGAACGCAGTCCTTTGTAACGGTTCTCAAGTTCAATCGAGAGGCCAATACTGTCATCAACGCCATAACGACACCAGGTGCTACCGACACAAGATTTGACGGTTCTGAGTGATTTTCCGTAAGCATGTCCCGTTTCAAAGCCCGCATCGACCAACTCGCGCCAGATAAGCGGCAACTGATCAACTGTTGCACCAAACAGATCGACACGCTGGCCACCAGTGATCTTGGTGTAGAGGTTATATTTCTTCGCAACTTCGCCTAAAACAATCAGCATTTCAGGTGAAATTTCACCACCTGGGATGCGCGGCACAACTGAGTAAGTGCCGTTTTTCTGCATGTTGGCAAGATAAGTATCATTGGTGTCTTGCAGTCCAAGATGCTCGTCTTTCAGAACATACTCATTCCAGCAAGTTGCCAAAATAGAGCCAATTGCCGGCTTACAGATTTCACAACCCATCCCTTTACCGTGCTTAGTCAGCATCTCATCAAATGACTTAATCTCTTCAACTCGAATTAAGTTGTAAAGGTCCTGGCGAGTGTGCGGAAAATGCTCGCAAATATCGGTATTAACTTCGATCCCTGATTTTTCCAGTTCACAATCCAAAACGGATTTGAGCAGTGCAGCACAACCACCACAACCGGTTGCCGCTTTTGTCTCCGATTTAAGCGAGCCCATATCGGTACAGCCCGCTTCAACCGCCTTACAGATATCGCCCTTTGTCACATCGTGGCAAGAACAGATTTGTGCCGACTCTGGCAACGCATCGGGCCCTAGACCAACCGACTCATCCGAACGATTTGGCAAAATCAAAGCATCAGGGTGCTCAGGTAGCTCGATTCCATTCAGGCAATATTGCAGCAATGTACCGTACCC
>QNFJ01000107.1 GCA_003646305.1 Gammaproteobacteria bacterium
GCAATCAGTACATCAACCTCTTTGGCGCGGGCTGATTCGAGTGCGTCATAAATGACAGATGCAGAATCAGCGCCGGTATGCTGGGCAACAACGGGAATATCGTTCCTCTCACCCCATTTTTGGAGTTGCTCAACGGCGGCGGCTCGGAATGTATCGCCTGCAGCCAACATAACGCTCTTTCCCTGTTGCTGTAATCTTTTGGACAGTTTTCCGATGCTGGTTGTCTTGCCAGCGCCATTGACGCCGACGACCAAAATAACGAAAGGCTCATTTTGCTCAGGGATGGAGAGCGGTTGAGAGCAAGGTTCAATTAGTTCATAAAGCCGCTCTTTAAGCGCAGAAGAGAGCGCTTCGACATCCGTTAGCTGCTTTCGATTCACCTTTTCGGTGAGACCCTTAATAATATCTCGAGTTGCTTCCACGCCGACGTCAGCGAGGATCAGGCTTTCTTCGAGCTCTTCCAGAAGTTCATCATCGATCTGTTTTTTACCCAGAAAGACATTGGCAACACCACTGGAAAAACTGTCACGGGTTCTGCCGAGCTTGTTTTTAAGTCGCTTGAATAGCCCCGTTTTTGTGGGTGGTTCGGAGATTTCACCTTCTTGTGAAGGTGCTTCGGAACTGTTTTCCGCTTCCGGTGTCTCTTCGGGGGCTGACTTTTTTTTCTTACCAAAACCAAACATTTGTTGACTCTTTGACGGTTGGAATAAAGACTAATAGATACAACTTACATTTTGCCCGAAATGATTGGAGAGGGATATATGCAAAGAATTATTTTACGTTTTTTTCTGTTATTGATCGCTATACCGCTTGCAGTGAGCGCGAGCGATCAGAAAGTTCATTCTTATACCCTCTGGAATGGGTTAAAAATTCTGATAAAAGAGGATCATCGAGCGCCGGTTGTGGTTTCGCAGGTTTGGTACAAAGTGGGTTCCAGCTATGAACCTTCTGGTGTGACAGGGATTTCCCATATGCTTGAGCATATGATGTTTAAAGGGACAGAGAAGCATTTGCCGGGCGAATTCTCCAGAATTATCGCTGAGAATGGTGGGCGGGAAAATGCCTTTACCGGGCGCGACTATACCGCTTACTTTCAAAGTCTCGAGAAAAGCCGGTTGCCGATCAGTTTTGAGCTGGAGGCCGATCGAATGCGCAACCTTAGACTCATCGATGAAGAGTTCCAGAAAGAGCGGCAGGTGGTGATTGAAGAACGCAGAATGCGAACGGAAGATAATCCCCAGGCCAAGACGGGTGAGCACTTTATGGCAATGGCCTGGACCAATAGCCAATATAAAAACCCGATAATTGGTTGGCCAGAAGATTTGGAAAATTACCGATTGAGTGATTTGCAAGGCTGGTATGACCGTTGGTATGCACCAAACAATGCAACACTGGTGGTCGTGGGTGATGTGAAGGCAGATGAGGTGCTTGCGCTAGCTAAAAAACATTTTGGATTGTTGCAACCGGATGATCTGATCATTCTGAAGTCACGGAGAGAAGAGGCGCAGCTGGGTGAGCGGCGAATGGTCGTTAAACTTCCTGCAAAACTCCCTTTCTTGACGATGGGTTACAAAGTGCCCGCTTTAAACACGGCAGAGACTGAAAGCGAGGCTTATGCACTTGAGGTTTTGGCAGGTGTTCTGGACGGTGGCAACGGCGCCAGGCTTGCTTCGCGCCTGATTAGAGGGCAGCAAATCGCAACTGCTGCAGGCGCGGGCTATAACCTTTATGCACGATTATCGACCCTTTTTAGCCTAGAAGGCATTCCCGCAAAAGGGCAAGACTTAAAATCACTAGAGTCAGCGCTTAGAGAACAAATTTCGATTCTGAAGAAAGAGCCGGTGTCTGCGAAAGAATTGGCACGAATTAAGGCGCAAGTGTTGGCAAATTCCATTTATGAGCAGGATTCGGTTTTTTATCAGGCAATGCAGCTTGGAATGGCTGAAACGGTTGGGTTGGGTTGGCATAAGGTCGATGAATATGTTGATAAGGTTAAAGCAGTGACGGCGGAGCAGGTGATGGCGGTTGCCCAAAAATATTTAACCGACGAGCGGCTCAGTGTCGCCTGGCTTGAGCCTTTAGAGATCAACATTCCGCAGTCAACGACGATTCAGGGAGGAGCAGAATAATGGCTATACAACTCAAAAAAGTAATCACTCTGTTTGCATTGATTATGTGGGGAAACTTGCTTTTTGCGGCACCGAATATTGAGCAGTGGAGCGATAGAAGTGGTGCAAAAGTCTATTTTAGCCAGGCGAATAGTTTGCCGATGGTCGATGTACGCGTGGTTTTTGATGCGGGAAGTGCGCGAGATGGTGATAAGAAAGGACTTGCGGCACTAACCGCCGCGTTGTTGGATACCGGTACAGGTGAGCTGGATGCCTCGGCGGTTGCCGAGCGTTTTGAAAGTGTTGGTGCGCAATTTGGCGTAGGTTCTGCGAGGGACATGGCCTGGGTAACGCTCCGCAGTCTGACCGATCCTGATATCTTGGATAGCGCACTACAAACAGCTCACGATGTTTTGGTTAATCCTGCCTTTAATCAAGCCGATTTTGAGCGAGATAGGCAGCGAACGTTGCTGGGACTGAAGCGGCAGGAAGAATCGCCGGGAACGATCGGTAAGAAAGCCTTTTTTGAAGCGTTATACGGATCACATCCTTATGCCTCACCCGTTGGGGGGCGTCTTGATACGGTCGAGAAGTTAACACGAGAAGATATTGTGACTTTTTATCGGCAGCATTACGTCGCAAAAAATGCGGTTGTTGTGATTGTCGGTGACCTGAGCAGGGCTCATGCTGAAGAGCTGGTTGCACAACTTCTGCAAGGGTTGTCTGAAGGGGAGGCGGCTGGTGCGTTGGTAGAGCCTCAGGATGATCACAAAGGTGTAACGGTTAAGAAACAGTTTCCTTCAGCGCAAACCCATATTTTTTCTGGTGCGCTAGGAGCTAAGCGCCATGACCCAGATTATTTTGAACTTTATGTTGGTAATCATATTTTGGGAGGCAGCGGCCTGGTCTCATTAATTACCGAAGAGGTAAGAGAGAAGCGGGGGCTGGCTTACAGCGCCTATAGCTATTTCTCGCCAATGGCCCAATTTGGCCCGTTTATGATGGGGCTGCAGACGCGCAATGACCAAGCTGATCAGGCCTTTAACGTTTTAACCGAGACGGTGAGCCGGTTTATTAAAGAGGGGCCGACAGAAAAGCAGTTAAAAGCAGCTCAAAATAATATTACCGGTGGTTTTGCGCTTCGTCTCGATAGTAACCGGAAAATTGCGGAATACATTGCCATGATGGCGTTTTATGATTTGCCGCTGGATTATTTGGAGACATTTTCTGACAAAGTTAAAGCAGTGAGCGCAAGCGCCATTCGTGACGCCTTTTCCAGAAGACTTCGGCCTGATGAGTTCAAAACCATTATGGTGGGTAACAGCCAGTGAGACTGTGGAGGTGAATAACCAGTTTCGGATTATTGGCGGTGAATGGCGTAGTCGAAAGCTCACCTTTCCAGATGCAGAAGGGCTTCGGCCGACCTCAGGGCGAGTACGAGAAACTCTGTTTAACTGGCTTCAGGATGACTTGGCTGGTGCGCGTTGCCTGGACCTTTTTGCGGGAAGCGGTGCGCTGGGTCTGGAGGCCGCCTCAAGAGGTGCGGCTACTGTTATCCAGGTTGAAAATAGCCAACCGGTTATTCGGGCATTGAAGGCAAATAAAGAGCGGCTAAAAGCGACTCGGATCTCGATTATAAAGGCGGATACCCTGGCCTTCCTTAAAAAGAGGGTAGGTAGCGGCTTCGATCTGGTATTTATGGATCCGCCTTTTCACCAGAACCTGCTTTTACCAACGTGCCGATTGCTTGAGCAGAATGATTGGTTAAATGAGGGCGCGAAAATCTACCTGGAGGTGGAAAAGCGCTTCGAGCTAGAAGGAGAAGGGCTGCTGCCTGAAAACTGGCAACAGCTAAAAAGTAAAAAGGCAGGAGAGGTGTGTTACTTCCTGTATCAGTCAGTTTGACAGCGAGGTTATCGTCGTAGAGGATGGTAGTTATGAAAAAGAGGTCAGTCGAGCAGTTTGATCCGGTTTGTGGTGACCCAGTGGAGGGTGATGCCCACACTGTAGACCATCTTGGTGTTCAGTTTCTTTTTTGCTCAGAGCAGTGTAAAGCGCGATTTCAATTGCACCCAGGGCTTTTTGTAGGCTGCCCCGGTGAGAAGGCTCCCAGGCAATCTGGGCAGGAGGTCATTAAGCAACGCTGTCTGCGGCTCGCTTTTCCACTTATGGCACGTAAGGCAGGAGAAATTGAGAATTGTCTGCAAAAACTGCTTGGTGTGAAGTCGGTTAATGCCAGTGATGATCACATTGATATCACTTATGATCTGCTGCTAATTTCTGCTGAAGAGATCGAAGAAGAAATTATCGAGTGCGGAGAATACCTGGGCCACAGTCTGCGCGACCGGCTTGAACGAGTTTTCATTCACGTCGAAGAGCAGAGCGAAATTTCCAGTCTTGAAGTTCATTACAAAAAGAAAGTGGATTAGCCCTCTTTCTCAATTCAGGTTTTATTCAAATGTCTAAAAACTCACCACCTGCAAATGAGCAGGTTATCAGGCTATCAATAGAGGGTATGCGTTGTGCGGGCTGTGTCTCCTCAGTCGAGAAAATTCTTGCTGAAAGTGCCGGTGTTAGCCAGGCAGCCGTTAATTTTGCTGACCATTCTGCGGCGATTACGGGTCGCCCAGATGTAACTAAGTTGCTGGAAGCACTGAAATCAGGTGGATATGAGGCGCGCTTGTTAGGAGGCGGCCCAGAAGGTTCTGACGGAAAAATCAGATTATCCATACTCGGGATGCGCTGCGCAGGGTGTGTCAAAAGTGTCGAGAAAACACTTTCTGGCATAGAAGGCGTTCGTACAGCAACGGTCAATTTTGCAGATCATACAGCGACTGTCGATGGGGAGGTGGCCGAAGAACTGCTATTGAGTACACTCAAGTCAGCGGGCTACGATGCAGGTGTGATGGGTGCATCAATAGATAGTTCTGAAGAGCTGCAGCGTGAAGAGCAAGAGAAAAAGCACTATCACTCCCTGTTAGCAAAAGCTGGCGTGGCAGCTGTAGTCGGCATTCCATTGATGCTGGGCGGTCATTTAGAGCTGTTGCCGGGGATTGAAGCAAAAATATTCTGGCTTTTTATCAGCCTGATCTGCCTCGTCGTGCTCTGGTTTTCTGGTCGCCACTTTTTTGCGGGGGCATGGAAAACACTGCAGAGTGGTAGTGCTAACATGGATGCGTTGATTGCTCTGGGAACAGGCTCAGCCTGGCTGTTTTCAACCGTTGTGGTGCTGTTTCCTGAGAGCGTACCAACGCTGGCGAAGCATGCCTATTTTGAAGCGTCGGTCATTATTCTGGCATTTATTAATCTGGGTACAGCTCTGGAAGTTGGTGCGCGTGGCAAGACGTCGGGTGCGATTCGGAAATTGATTGGGCTCCAGCCGAAAACTGCCAGAGTGGTTCGAGACGGTGAGGAACTGGATATCCCCATTGAAGAGGTTGGTCTGGGTGAGACAGTCCGCGTGCGGCCGGGAGAGAAGGTTCCTATGGATGGGCGCGTAATCGAAGGCCACTCAAGCATTGATGAGTCGATGTTAACCGGCGAACCCATTGCGATTGAAAAGGCTCGGGGTGATGAGGTGGTGGGTGGTTCGGTTAACCAAAATGGCTCATTCCTCTTTGAGACAACTCGAATAGGGCGAGACAGCGCTTTGGCGCAGATTATTGAAAGCGTTCGGCGTGCGCAGGAGAGCAAGCCAGATATTGCTCGACTGGCAGATAAAATAGCGTCTATTTTTGTACCGGTCGTGATTGTGATTGCCATCGTTACATTTATCGTTTGGTCATTGGTTGGGCCGGAACCTGCATCAGGGTACGCCTTTGTGACCGCAATGACGGTGTTACTGATTGCCTGCCCCTGCGCGCTCGGCTTAGCAACTCCCATTTCTGTGATGGTTGCGGTGGGGCGTGCAGCGGAGAATGGCATTTTGATTCGCCGTGGAGATGCGCTGCAGCTTGCGGCCAAACTGAACTGCGTTCTGGTCGATAAGACTGGAACTATTACAGAAGGCAAACCAGCGGTGAGTGAGATTGTTCCTGTTTCTGGCTGGACAGAAGAGTCGTTTGTGCAGCTGGCGGCCAGCCTGGAAAAAGGGTCTGAACACCCGCTCGCTTCAGCAATCGTTGAAAAGGCTAAAGAGATGGAGCTGGTGCTTTTTGATGTAGAGGATTTTGAGGCAATCCTCGGGAAAGGACTTGCTGCCAAACGAGAAGGCAAAGGGTATCTATTTGGTAATCGTGCGCTGATGGAGGAAAACAGTGTTGATCTGGCGGGATTCCTGCCAACGGTTGAGTCGTTAGCTGTTCGGGGGCAGACGGTTATGTATCTGGCTGAAGAGGCGCAACTTGTGGGGATTCTCGCAGTCTCTGACCCCATTAAGGCAGATTCTGCGGAGGCGGTTCAGCGGTTGAAAAATTTAGGCATCAAGGTTGTGATGGTGACCGGTGATAATGAGGCAACGGCCCGTGCTGTGGCTGCTGAAGTGGGGATAACGGATATTCGGGCGCAAGTCCTTCCTGAAGATAAAGCAAAAGTAGTGGAACTGCTGCAGAAAAATCTCGGCCATGTGGCGATGGTGGGTGACGGGATTAATGATGCACCTGCACTGGCTCAGGCAGATGTCGGTTTTGCCGTTGGCGGTGGGACTGATGTGGCTATTGAGAGTGCGGATGTGGTGATTTTAAAGGGGTCACTTCTTAAGGTTTCTGAGGCAATTGGACTCTCGAAAGCGACACTCACCAATATCCGTCAGAATCTTTTTGGCGCTTTTATCTACAATACGCTGGGTATTCCGGTAGCAGCGGGTATCCTTTTTCCATTTTTTGGTGTGCTGCTAAATCCGATGATTGCGGGGGCTGCAATGGCCCTGTCTTCGGTGACGGTTGTTTCTAATGCGCTAAGGCTGCGTCGTTTGGATATCGGCTGAATATCCTACCCAGCTGGCTTGCTTAGTCGAATAATTGTTGTAAAACAGATGAGATTGTTCTGTCTAAGGTTGATGCGATGCTTATATGTGGTGCGTCCTGGTGGCCGACGCACCAATATGGCGCGTATAATTTTTAAAAATTTAGGGTTTGCCGGTTATTATATTCATCAAAAGCAAAGTATTATCTATTATTGCTCAATTGGTACAAATGTTGCTTTAAATCTAATGTCGTTTTTTATATTTAGCTTTAATGACATTGAAAATAATAGAGGGTTTATAGAATGAAAATGTTAAAAA
>QNFJ01000108.1 GCA_003646305.1 Gammaproteobacteria bacterium
GCTTCCTGTTTTATTTCCGTTGGAGTTGTATCCACCTTCTGAGGAGGAGCTGTTACAACGGCTGGTTTTGCAGGGATGGTTTTTTCCTTTGGGGAATCTATTTTAGGTGGCGCTTCCTGTTTTATTTCCGTTGGAGTTGTATCCACCTTCTGAGGAGAGGCTGTTACAACGGCTGGTTTAGTCGATGTTAGAGGCTGTTTGCTGATTGTCCTGGGTTTTTTAATCCTGGGAGTAGCTTCACTCTTTTGCTCAGGGTTTATGGGTTGAGCCTCTATTTTTGTTGTCTCCAGGCTCTTTTTCTGGGAGCTCTTCTTGGCCTCTCCATTATTGGTTGAACTGTTTTCTGCTTCACTTTTCACTTGCTGCGGCGGTGTGGGTTTTGCTTCGGCAGGCTGAACTTTAACCGCATCACTTTCATTACTACTCAGGTGCGAGTCGTTAGATGTGGTTTCAGTCGAGGTAGTTTCTCTGTTTGATTTTCGGTTACCTCTTCTAGGCCTTCTTCTGCGGTTACTTTTTACAGTTGTTTCTGGATTGTCGTCACCGGCAGCGACTGGTTGTGTTTCCTTAGAGGTTGCAGAAGAGGGTTCTTTATTTTTTGTTTTTGCCGCAGGAGCCTGTTTATTACGAGGCTTGCGATCTTGCTGAGACTCACTTTGTGGTGAGCGTTTATTTCTTTGCGGGCGGGCAGCTCTTTTTCGTTTTTCAGGGTCACGTTGGGCTGGTTTTGCGGGGGCTATTTTCTCTTCTGGTTCAGTAGCTACGGCTTCATCAGTACCAACGATTTTTTGCCACAATCGTTTAATGACTCCCGTTTCTGGTGTTGGTTCGGGTGCACTTCTAATTGGAGCCGGTGATTGCGGAACTAGATCTTTAACCGCGGGCATTTGAGGTGCTGGCCGGTTGTTTTCTTGATACTGATTGCTGTCGTCCTGAGCCTCTGTTGCACGGCCATAACTGGACTCACTGCTTTCATCAGAATCTGCTGAACGGACTCTTTCCACCTCGTAGACAGGTGTCTCCATGTGTTTGCTAGGAATAACAATAATGGAAACTTTTTGCCGTTCCTCAATCTGGTGGATAACAGGGCGTTTTTCGTTTAGTAGAAATGTTGCGGCATCGACAGGCAGGTGGACGATTACCTTGGCTGTGTTGTCTTTTATTGCCTCTTCACCAATGATCCTAAGGATAGATAGTGCGAGCGATTCGATGCTTCTGATCGAACCCTGACCGCTACAGCGAGGGCAGGTTAACTGGCTTGATTCTCCTAGTGATGGGCGAATGCGCTGGCGCGACATTTCTAGCAGCCCAAAGCGAGATATTCTTCCAAGCTGAACGCGTGCCCGATCCACTTTCAGAGCTTCACGTAGGCATGTTTCAACGGCTCTTTGGTTTTTAGAGGGTGACATATCGATGAAATCGATGACAAAAAGACCGCCAAGGTCTCTCAGCCGAAGCTGGCGTGCTATTTCATCTGCAGCTTCAAGATTGGTATTGAGAGCGGTTTCTTCGATATCACTCCCTTTAGTCGCTCGAGCTGAATTAATATCGATTGAGGTGAGCGCTTCAGTCGGATCGATCACAATGGCACCACCCGATGGAAGAGAGACCTCACGTGCGTAGGCCATCTCAATCTGGCTTTCTATTTGGTAGCGGCTGAACAGTGGTACAGAGTCTTGATAGAGTTTTGCTTTAGGCAGAAAATCGGGCATCACTTGCTGCAGGAAATCATGAACCAGCTGGTAGCTACTGGGGTTATCGATCAGGATTTCATCAATATCAGCTCGTAGATAATCTCTGAGTGCACGGACAATAATATTGCTGTCCTGAAAGATTAAGAAAGGTGCTGATTTTTCCTGTGCCGAGTGGTCAATGGCTTCCCACAAATGGAGCAAGTAATTTAAGTCCCACTGGAGCTCTTCAATATTTTTACTAACGCCTGCTGTGCGGACGATAAGTCCCATCTCTTCGGGAATTTCAAGTTGATCCATGACCTCACGAAGGTCAGATCTTTTTTCCCCTTCAATCCGTCTTGATATGCCGCCTGCACGAGGGTTGTTGGGCATTAAAACAAGGTAGCTGCCAGCCAGACTTACATAGGTTGTTAGGGCCGCGCCTTTGTTACCACGCTCCTCCTTTTCAACCTGCACGACAACTTCCATCCCTTCATGGAGTAGTCTTTTTGTGTTGGCTCTTGTTATTTCTATGCCTTTGTCATTGGCAAGGTAGGTGTGAGCAATCTCTTTAAAGGGCAGGAACCCATGACGTTCGCCACCATAATTTACGAAACAGGCTTCGAGACTGGGTTCTACGCGAGTAATCGTTCCTTTGTAGATGCTTGCTTTTTTTTGCTCTTTTGAGGGAACCTCTATATCGAGGTCATAAAGCTTCTGGCCATCAACCAGTGCTACGCGCAACTCTTCCTGTTGAGTGGCGTTAATTAACATTCTTTTCATTTTGTACTGAACTCCGGTTTTCTCCGTAGCCAGAAACAGTGCGAACAACACTAAATTCTTTGATACCCTCTATATTTCCACTATTAATTAATGGTTATAGAGTGTTAAATACTATCAAGAAGTCTAATTTTCAGTCTTTATCTGTTTGTTTTAGCTTAATTAAATTAAGCCTCTGATCACGATATCCAAACGGGAAAAAGTGTGATCTAAAATTAACCTTTCTGGAATCAAGCCAGAGAAAATAGCTGTTGTAGATTTCTTGATTACTATGCAGACTAGTACTTTGTGTCCGTAATTATTTGAGATGAAAAGTGACATTTTTCCACTTTTTTGCAAGCTCAAAAAAACTGTTCTGGTTACTGGGAATTAATCTCGCTCATCTAGGGTCGAGCGAAGCAAACCCAAATTTTTAAAACTGTTGGCCTGTTATTTGTCCCTGTTTCTAAGTAGGGTAGAAATGACTTTTTCAATCTTTCCACTCGCTACTTTTTGTTTTAGTGCAGGCTAGTCACTATTGTATTTATTATCGTTAAATCGGATCTCTTAATAAAAAGCATTTTCCGCTTGCCGAATTTTTGCTCCGTAACTTGAAGCTAAAGGTAGCCTCTGAATATAACAACATTTTCTGGAAGCAGCAATAGTTTTGACTGTTAACGTCTGGTTTTAGATGGTTTTTTATCGCAGAGCACAGTATGGGTTGATATGATTACCTGATGGAAAATAACAAACAATCCCATCTTGCAGTTGAAATGGTTGAAATTGACAGTGAACGTGCTGGACAACGGCTCGATAATTTTCTGATTACCAAACTCAAAGGCGTACCCAAAAGCCGCATCTACAAGATGTTTAGAAAAGGTGAGGTGAGAGTTAATAAAGGACGCATAAAGCCACAATACCGCTTGGTTGAAGGAGATGTGGTTCGTGTGCCGCCTGTCAGGGTGCCTGATCAACCAGAAAAAGTACTTTCAGTTCCCTATTTACAGGATAAATTAGAAGGGCGAATTCTTTACGAAGATGAGCGGTTGTTGGTGCTGAATAAGCCGTCAGGGATGGCGGTACACGGTGGTAGTGGTTTAAGTTACGGTGTGATTGAGGCGCTGCGTGCGATCCGTCCTGAAAGTCGTTTCCTGGAGCTGGTTCACCGTTTGGACAAAGAAACATCGGGCTGTCTGGTTGTGGCAAAAAAACGAAGTACCTTGCGAGAACTTCATGAATTGTTTCGTGGGAATGATGTTGATAAGCGTTACCTGGCATTATTCGTTGGTCAATTTGTCCAGAAATACCAGTTGGTTGATGTGCCCCTGGATAAAAATGTGAGAGTCAGTGGTGAGCGAATGGTGACCGTCTCGAAAACGGGTAAGCCGTCACAAACAGAATTCAGATTGAAAAAAAGTTTCTCAGAATACACCTTGGTTGAAGCGAAACTGAGAACGGGACGGACTCACCAAATTCGGGTGCATGCCGCCTATATTGATTACCCGCTAGCGGGAGACAGCCGCTATGGTATTGATTCAGTTAACCAGAAGCTAAGAAAAAATGGTTTAAAAAGACTGTTTCTACATTCATCAAAAATCTCTTTTAAGTTACCGTCATCAGGTGATTTTATTAAGGTGGAAGCACCGTTAGATGATGATTTGGCCGCCTTTTTAGAGGGATTAGCGGAGTGAAAGGTCGTTTTGAGCTAATTATTTTCGATTGGGATGGGACATTATGTAATTCAATCGATGGAATTGTCGGTTGTATTCAACAGTCAGCGATTAATCAACAGCTGGAAGTTCCCTCGGTTCGTCGGTCCCGTGATGTTATTGGCCTTTCGCTCGATCAGGCGATGATGCAACTGTTCCCCAAATTAGCTGGTGATTGCGTGAGTGCTCTTGTGAATGAATATAGAAGACTCTACCTGTCGAGACCCGCCGGGATAGATCCGCTTTTTGCCGAAGTTCCAGAGCTTTTAATTGATCTTCGACAGGCAGGCTATCGGTTAGCTATTGCAACAGGAAAAAGTCGCAAGGGACTTGAGTATGTTTTAGATGGGTCGGGTATCGTTGACTGCTTTGAAATGGTTTGCTGTGGAGATGAAAGCACATCAAAACCGGCGCCTGATATGCTCTATAAATTATTAAAAGAGGGCGGGGTTAAAGCAGAAAAAGCGCTGATGATAGGAGACTCATCGCTGGATTTAGAGATGGCCAATAATGCAGGCATTGCCTCAGTCGCGGTCAGTAGTGGTGTACATAGTCAGAGCGAATTAATGCACTTCAAACCTCTAATTTGCATAGATGAAGTGAGGGAGTTGGCGGTTTCTTTGTTGTAAGTTTTATTATAGGTTATATCTGCAACTTAATGTTATTTAACAATATAGGTGATTGAATGTTTGGTTCTTCAGGTAAGGATGATAGTGAGATAAAAGAATTGGGTCATGACTCTGGCTGGGAGCGTGAGGTTGTAGAGAAACTGGCTTTTGCAACGATTAAGGAGCAGAGGAGTAGTCGGCGTTGGAAAATTTTTTTCAGGTTGGCGTTTTTGTTGCTCTTAGTTGGGTTTCTCTTTGCCTCATTTAAACCCATCCAGGATAAAAAACTTCCTGGAGGCTCCCATACAGCGGTAGTTGATGTAAACGGGATCATTTTTGATGGTTCTGAAGCGGCCGCAGATGTTGTTATTAAGGGCTTGCAAGCGGCCGTTAAAAATTCGGGAACGAAAGGCATTATCTTAAAGATAAATTCCCCCGGTGGAAGTCCAGTGCAAGCAGCTTATATTTACGATGAAATTAGAAGGCTTAAGAAAAGTCGTCCTGATTTGCCTATCTACGCTGTCGTCGCAGACATTTGTGCTTCGGGTGGCTATTTTATTGCAGCGGCTGCAGACAGTATTTTTGTGAATCAGTCGAGCATCATCGGCTCAATTGGCGTGGTCATGAACGGTTTTGGCTTTGTGGACACAATGGAGAAAATGGGGGTTGAGCGGCGTTTAATGACCGCTGGGGCGCACAAGGGCATGCTTGATCCATTTTCTCCTCAAAATGAGGCTGAAAAAGAACATACACAAAAACTGCTGGATGGCATTCATCAGAATTTCATCACTGCAGTGAGAGAAGGGCGTGGAGAGCGTTTAAAAGAGAATTCTGAAACCTTTTCAGGTTTAGTCTGGTTGGGTTCTGAAAGTATCAAATTAGGTATTGCAGATGACTTTGGAACGGTTCAATCTGTTGCCAGAAACCAGATTGGGGAAGAAAATATTGTTGATTTCACCCACCATGAAACGGCTTTTGACTTGTTCGTGAAGGGGATGGGAGCATCAATGGGGCAATCGCTGCTAAATGCTTTCACCAGTGCATCTTCTTTTCCCATCCGTTGAGAAAATTGTACTAATCTGCATCACTGGGTATCCGTAGGCGACTCAAATGAAAGCAGCTCGCCCTAGTTCAGCTTTAATTCAGCCGTATGGGGTATGATTTTTCTGAAACTGGCTAAATAGGAGTTGGTGATGAAAAGGCCGCCCCTCTTGTATTTTTGGTATCAGAGAGTTCTGTTTGTGTTGACGATTTGGCATTAAAAGCTATGGTAAAGGGGATTGTTGAAGCGATGGCAAACAGATGACAAGTAGATTTAAACAGCTTTTCTTTTTCGTGGCAGTTGTTGTTATAGCTACACCCCTTTCAGCGAGTGATTCGATAAACTCATGGTTGGTGGCAGCGCTTGATAGAGACGCGGCGGCTGAAGTTGTTCGTAACAAACAGGCAGGCCGTGTTTTAGAAGTGAAGACGCAAAAGCAGGCGGGAAAGGAGATTCATGTGATTAAAATTTTGACCAATGATGATCGAGTCAAGCAATTTAGAGTTGATGCGGAATCTGGAAAAATAATCGAAAATAAATAGCCTTATTAAGCTTATGAGAATTCTTGTCGTTGAAGATGAGTTAGTCCTTCAAAAGCAACTGAAGGAGCAGTTAGAAAAAAAAGGCTTCGCCGTTGATACCGCAGCGAATGGTGCGGAAGGATTGTACTCTGGAGAAGAATTTCCAGTCGATGCTGCGATAATTGATATTGGCTTGCCCGATTTTTCAGGAATTGAATTAATCAGAAAATTGCGGCAAAAAGCGAAAGACTTCCCAATCTTGATTCTGACCGCAAGAGACCGCTGGCAAGATAAAGTAGAAGGGCTTGATGCGGGTGCAGATGATTATCTGGCTAAACCGTTTCATTATGAAGAGCTGATTGCCCGTTTAAACGCGCTCATACGTCGGTCGGCGGGCAAATCACATCCTTGTCTGGAGTCGGGGTTTATTAAACTGGACACGCTTTCACAGGAGGTAACCGCGTCAGGTGTGAAACTTGATCTTACGGCCTATGAATACAAGGTTCTTGAATACCTTATGGTGCATGAAGGAAAGGTGGTTTCTAAAACAGTACTGACAGAACATATTTACGATCAGGATTTTGATCTCGATAGTAATGTGATAGAGGTTTTTGTGGGCCGATTACGCAAAAAGCTCGACCCTGATGGGTCACTAAAACCGATTGAAACGTTGAGAGGGCGTGGTTATCGGTTTCAGATTGCTAAGTGAAAGGCTCTCTTAATCTCAGGTTAATTATTTCATCAAGTATCGTGCTGGCCGCCTTTTTGGGGCTTGCGGGTATTGCACTTGAACGGGCTTACAAGGAAGGGACGTAACAGGCACTCCGAGAGCGCCTGAAGATTCATATTTATTCCATTCTTTCCTCAGCAGAGCTTGACCGAAGGGGGCGCCTTCAGATGCCGGATTCTTTGCCCGAGGCTCGTTTCTCATCCTCAGGCTCAGGTTTGCTAGCCGCTATGTTTAGCCAGAGTGGTGTGTTGATCTGGCGATCAAA
>QNFJ01000109.1 GCA_003646305.1 Gammaproteobacteria bacterium
ATAACAATCTGGTTACGAATCATGCCCTCATTATGGTATTTGGGGCGGTGATGCCAGCGGGTGTCGGGCTAGCAAACTGGATGATTCCATTGATGATCGGCGCACCCGATATGGCGCTCCCTCGATTGAACAACCTCAGCTTCTGGTTGTTGCCGATGGCAGCGATCATGCTTGTCAGCTCAATGATTGTGCCCTTCTTCCCTTTTGGAGGCGGTGCAGTTAATACAGGCTGGACCCTTTATCCACCACTCTCAATTCAGGCCGGTATGGGAATGGATCTGGTGATTTTTACCGTTCATATCCTCGGTATTTCCTCTATTTTGGGATCGATCAACATCATCACAACGATCGTCAATATGCGTGCTCCAGATATGACATGGTTTAAGCTGCCAATTTTTGTCTGGGCCTGGTTGTTTACTGCATTTCTACTGATCTTGATTCTACCCGTTCTGGCCGGTGGCGTAACAATGCTACTTTTTGATCGCCATTTTGGAACCAGCTTTTTTGATGCGGCAGGTGGTGGTGATCCAGTATTGTTTCAACATCTATTCTGGTTTTTTGGGCATCCTGAAGTGTATGTTTTGTTACTCCCCTCGATTGGTGTTCTAGGGATGGTTATCCCAACCTTTGCGCGTAAGCCACTGTTTGGTTATAAGCCGCTTATCTTCTTTATGGGGTTTCTTGCTGTGTTGGGAATGGTGGTTTGGGCGCATCACCAGTACACCATCGGGATGTCCCTTAATACGACGACCTACTTTATGATCGGAACGATTCTGATTTCGATCCCGGTTGGCCTGATGTTATTTAACTTCATGTGCACTATGTGGCGCGGTTCGATGACATTCGAGACGCCGATGCTTTTTGCCATATCGATCATACTGATGTTTTCATTTGCCGGGGTGACAGGTGTAATGCTTGCGGTGGTTCCGGCCGATTTGCAGTATCACGACACCTATTTTGTTGTCGCACATTTTCACTATGCATTGATCCCCGGTTCGGTGCTGGGGCTTTTTGCCGCGACCTTTTATTGGCTGCCAAAGTGGACCGGCAATATGTACGATGAAAGGCTGGGAAAAATATTTTTCTGGTGGAATGTCATCTCATTCAATATCACTTTCTTTCCTCAGCATTTTTCAGGACTTGCCGGAATGCCGAGAAGAATCGTCGATTACAGTGGTCAGTTCGTCGAGTTTAACGTGATCTCAAGCCTGGGTGCTTTTATGTTTGGTGTTTCTCACCTGCTGTTTGCTTATATCATAATTAAAACGATACGAGGTGGCGAAAAAGCACCGGATAAGCCATGGGAAGGTGGTCAAATTGGCACACCTGGACTGGAATGGACGGTCTCTTCACCGCCCCCATTTCATACTTTTGAAACGCCTCCGGCGATTAAATAGCGATCAGGTTAAATCCGGAAATGAAAGAAACTAATAAAGAAGAGAGGCTGAAGCGCTCGAATATTGGGCTGGCTATTTTACTGGGAGCAATTGCGCTCGTTGGGACATCTATTCCTTACTTTTACCTGAATGGCGCTGTAACAGGAGGCGGTTAAGAAACCATTGGAAGAAAAGAAAAAAAAGAATCGTGTAAGGCTGTTAGTGCTGCTTGCTGTTGGTATGTTTGGCTTTAGCTTTGCGATGGTGCCTCTGTACGAACTGGTTTGTTCAGTCACAGGCACCAATAGCATCGCAACGAATGCGTCAACTAAAACAAGTGGACTAGAAACGCGAGAAGTTGATTCGGAACGGTGGATAACGGTTGAGTTTGACGCAACGATAAATGGCAACTTAGCCGTGGAATTTAGGCCCGGAACAAGACGCTTGAAGATCCACCCAGGTGAAATGCAGTCACTTGTTTATCATGCAAAGAACCTGACAGATAAAAAAATAACGTTACAGGCAGTTCCAGGCATAACGCCATGGCAGGCGACGGAACATCTACATAAAATTGAGTGTTTTTGTTTTAGCCAGCAGACACTAGAAGCGGGTGAGGCGGTTGAAATGCCTTTACGGTTTTATGTCGATAGTGACTTGCCTAAGCAGTTTGAGAGAATGACTTTGTCATACTCGATTATGAATATTGAAGGGGTCATAGATGCTCCTGAGTTCGAACTAAAATAATATTCTCATTTAAGAGGGGAACAAATGAGTACAACAAAAGAGGTGTATTACATACCAGACCCAAGCCCGTGGCCAATTATTGCGGCACTGGGGATATTTACCTTGCTTGGAGGAACGGTTCTATGGCTTTATGACATCACTTCAATGGTGATGTGGGTGGGTCTGCTGATAATGTCGGGGTTGTTCTACGGCTGGTTCGGTACGGTTATTAGTGAAAGCAAATCAGGAGCCTACAACGCCAAAGTTGACGCTTCTTTTCGACAGGGGATGTTCTGGTTTATTGCTTCGGAAGTCTTTTTCTTCCTGACTTTCTTTGGTTGCCTGTTCTATCTAAGAACGATAACACTGCCTTATCTCGGTGGTGAGGGGCAGCTCGGAAAATCAAATATGCTCTGGGAGGGCTTTACTTATACATGGCCTCTTTTACAGCTGCCAGATGCGACAAATTATGTTCAGACCAAAGAGGCGATGGGGCCATGGGGACTGCCTTTATTTAACACGCTTGTGCTCCTGACCAGTGGCGCGACGATTACCTGGGCTCACTGGGGCTTGCAGAACGAAAATCGTTCTCAGCTTGTTAAAGGGATGGCAATGACAGTTGGCCTGGGTGTGCTCTTTTTGGTTTGCCAAGCTTATGAGTACATGCATGCTTACGAAGAGCTAGATCTACAACTAGATTCAGGAATCTATGGGTCGACATTTTATATGCTGACGGGGTTTCATGGCTTTCATGTGACGATGGGCACAATCATGCTGTTTGTGATCCTTGTCCGCAGTATGAAAGGTGACTTTTCGCCAAAACACCACTTTGCATTTGAAGGGGTTGCCTGGTATTGGCATTTTGTTGATGTAGTTTGGGTCGGGCTTTATATCTTTGTATATTGGCTCTGATAACGAACAAAAAGATGAACGGCGCTGCCTGAGTGGCAGCGCCTTTTTTTTCTCTACTAGCGACTATTTTTCAAACGCCGTGAGGTTGTATTTGGCCCGTAAAATAGCCGATTAAAAGAAGGGCAATTAGTGAAAAAGAGAGGCTGACTCGGAATGTCAGTGAGGTGACAAGGCGTTTGCCGCCCTGGTCATCCTTAACAAGGAAAAACATTCCGGAAAAAAGGCTGACCAGGATCAGTAATAGATTTAACAGGATTAAGGTTTTAATAATCATCTGGACAATGGCAAATAAGTTAGTAAACAGGTTGAGTACACAATATATGAATGACCTCTTTCTGTCCAAACGGGAAAGCTAATTTGTAATGGTTAAGCGAAGGTTCCGCCCATCCTGGGTTAATACACTTCTAACCATTGTTGGCGTGGCGATTCTATCGTTTTTGGGGTTTTGGCAACTAGACCGCGCAGAACAAAAACAGCAGCTTGAAGAGGCTGTTGAGGCGCGAATGAAAGGTGCGCCATTAGAGATAACCGGAGCCTTGGGTGAGAGTGAAACAGAACAGTTTAGACGGTTGATTGTGCAGGGCGAGTACGCAGGAAAGCATGAAATCCTGCTTGATAATGCCACCTGGAATGCAAAGGCGGGATACCATGTCATTACGCCACTTCGCATAAAAGATAGCACCCGCTATGTTTTGGTTAATCGTGGTTGGGTACCCGTTGGTGCTGATCGCCAAATTATCCCCGAGACCAACGTGCCGGAGGGTGAGCTGGTTATTGAGGGGCGACTGGGAAGGATAAAGGGTAAACCTGCTTTTATTAGCGACAAGCTTCCTCCGGATAATTCGGGCGGGAAAGTCTGGTTTTATCTGGATGCTGACTATTTCAGCAAGAAAACAGGACTGGTAATTGAGCCCTATCTTTTGCTCCTAAGCAAAAAAAGCAATGGGGGCTATGTTCGTGAGTGGCCTGATTATGAGGGTCGCTATGGGATGCATATGGCGTACGCAGTACAGTGGTTCTCTTTCGCGCTATTCGCATTATTTATTTATATCTGGGTGAGTGTTAAGAAGTATGAGTGAGGCAGTAGAATCCAAAAGTTTTTTCCGAAGAAGTTTTCCCTTCTGGTTGATGTTGGCAATCTTTGCCGCACCCTTTATGGGTGCCTCTTTTCTATATGAGAGTGGAGATACCCTTTCATTAGGTAAAGCCGGTAATAAAGGGGATTTGATCTCACCTGTGCGAAGAATTGAATCAATTCAGATGGAGCAGTTGCTGGGTGGCTCTATGAATAGTGACGACTTGCTAGGCAAGTGGACCTTGCTAACGGTGGGTAGTAAAGCATGTGGAGATGACTGTCTGGAAAACATGTACAAAATGCGCCAAATACGCCTTGCCACAGGACGAGAGCGTGCCAGAGTTAATCGCCTCTATATTCTGAGTGATGAAAATAGAGAGCAGTTTGTCGCATTTATGAAAGATTTCGAAGGGATGAAGGTTGTATTGGGTAATCCTGCAATTATTGGTGCGCTTAAGTTAAAGCCAACACCATGGCAGGGAGAGATTGAGGGGGGTGTTTATATCATCGACCCGCTGGGGAACTTCATGATGGCATATAAGCCAGGCTTTGAGGCAAAAGGAATTCTAAAGGACTTGCAACGGCTGCTTAAGTTATCACGCATAGGCTAACAAGACATGCAGCGTCTCTTTCAAAGACTAGGATATTTCACAACGCTATTCGCACTTGTTGTCATCGTACTGGGCGCATTCGTGAGGTTGTCTGACGCAGGACTGGGCTGTCCAGATTGGCCCGGCTGTTACGGCCAGATTGTGGTTCCTAGCTCTGAATCAGCGGTGCTAGAGGCGCAGAATAGTTATCCGGAAAGAGCGCTGGAATCTGAGAAAGCCTGGAAAGAGATGGCGCACCGCTACTTTGCAGCGACACTGGGGTTTCTTATTCTTGCACTAGCGGTGATCGCTTGGCTGAATAGAAAAGATTCGGAGCAACAGATTCTTTTACCCCTGTTTCTGGTTGGGTTGGTTATTTTTCAGGCTGCACTGGGGATGTGGACGGTCACTTTGCTGCTCAAGCCAGTCATCGTTACGCTCCACCTTCTTGCTGGAATGGCGACATTGGGATTGCTTTGGTTGATGACACTAAGAGCGAGCCGTAAAAAATCAATTTTTGCAGACAGGCCACCTTCTAATTTGAAAGGTTGGGCTTTTTTGGCGCTCATCATCCTGATTGGGCAAATCGCCCTGGGCGGTTGGACAAGTACCAATTATGTTGCGCTCCATTGCCCGGATTTCCCAACCTGTCAGGGAAGTTGGCTACCAGAGCTCGATATGGATGAGGCATTTACCATCTGGAGGGAAAGTGGCGTCGATTATGAAGGGGGTGTGCTCTCGCTTAATGCAGGCGTTGCGGTGCACTTTATGCATCGGCTTGGCGCCGTGACAACGCTACTGGTTGTTGGCTTGCTTGCTCTTAGATGTATGTTGGGCCGGTATTCTGGCGTAAGGCTGCTGGGAGCGACAGTTTTTCTACTCCTGATGATTCAAGTGTCATTAGGTATTGCCAATGTTATGTTGAGATTGCCCATGCCGATAGCAGTTTCACATAATGGCGTCGCAGCGCTTTTATTGATGAGCCTTTTAGCGCTGAATTTCAGGTTGTCACGAGCAAGTTAAAAACGGATCAGATTATGAGTAATGTAATGGTTGAAGAAGAAAGAAGGCTTAACTGGCGTGATTATTATGAACTGTGCAAGCCAAAGGTGGTGGGGCTTATTCTGTTTACCACGGTTGTGGGGATGCTGCTAGCTGTTCCTCAAAATGGAGTTATTCCGTGGTCGCTAGTGGTATTTGGCCTTCTTGGTATAGGAATGGCAGCTGCAGCGGGTGCTGCGATGAATCACTGGGTTGACCAAAAAATTGATGCGGTGATGGAACGGACACAAAACAGGCCGCTACCTGAAGGGAAAATGGAGAGCCGCTCAGCGCTCTATTTTTCATTAGCACTTGGTTCGATTTCAATGCTGTTACTAGTCACGCAAGTTAATGTACTAACGGCTGTTTTGACGCTTCTTTCACTAGTTGGTTATGCGGTTATTTATACGATGTTCCTGAAGCGTACAACGCCTCAGAATATTGTCTGGGGTGGAGCAGCCGGCGCGGCACCTCCGCTGTTGGGCTGGACGGCCATTACCGGTGATATTAATACGGAAGCACTGCTGCTCTTTATGATTATCTTTATCTGGACGCCACCGCATTTCTGGGCGTTAGCGATTCGGCGGCGAGAAGAATATGCAAAGGTAGATGTCCCCATGTTGCCAGTGACACACGGTGTTGCGTTTACCAAGCTGCATATTTTGCTCTACACCTTTATGCTGCTGGTCGTCACACTGATGCCATTTATCATTCACATGAGCGGCCTGATTTATCTTGCTGGGGCAGTTTCACTGGGTATTGGTTTTATCTTTCATGCTTATAAGCTCTATCGCTCAGAAGATGATAGCCACGCGATGAAGGTTTTTAGTTACTCGATTTTTTATCTGAGTTGTCTATTTGCTTTTTTATTAGCCGATCATTACTTAAGAACGGTCATTCGGGTCTTAAATTAGAACGGGAACCTAGCTTAGATTAACTGATTTTGCGTGCACGAACGCTGCGCCCTTTAACTTTTCCATTTGAGAGATAGTTGAGTGCTTGTCTCAAGGCATCACGCTCGATGAAAAACCAAGGGGTCATTGCCAGTTTTAACTCCACCAAGTATTAAAGCAGCCCCCGCCCCACCAAAACCACAATCAACACAACATAAGGAAAAGCCACCGTAGGCCGAATTGACTGGCGAAGATACTCACTAATTAAAGCTGTTCCCCTCAAACGAACCCGATGATACTCGCTGTTGAATTGAAACGGGCTCTCTTCACTTCCCTCTGAAATATGTTTTTCAAGCTGTAACAGCCGTGGCTCTATGCGTGATTGAAAGGTCTTCCAAATGGCATCTTGAAGCCACAGTACCATTAATAAAAGAACGGTAAAAACGGTGCTTACATTCGTCATCTCTGCCGCCAATAAGACAATAACGCTGAGTAGTTTTATCTGTAGAGAATGCTTCTCATAGCTATCAAACTGATTTTGAAGTAAAAAATACCGACAGCAGGCTAGCTCAGCCAAACAATCACTACCCCTTAGCAATAATATACTTTAAAAC
>QNFJ01000110.1 GCA_003646305.1 Gammaproteobacteria bacterium
AAACCGATGCCGCTTGAAGTGATGCTGCGTATCTACTTTCTCCAGCAATGGTATGGCCTGTCAGACCCCGCTGCCGAAGAGAGTCTTTACGACATTGAATCGATGCGCACCTTTGCCAGGCTGGAGTTAGGTGAAGATACGATTCCTGATGAATCGACAATTTTGCACTTTCGCCACCTACTGGAAAAGCACAATTTAACCAGCAGTCTATTTGAATCAGTTAAAGGTTACCTGGAAGAGAAAGGGCTTATTTTGACAGGCGGGAGCATCATGGATGCCACCATTATTCACGCCCCATCCTCGACCAAAAATAAAGACAACAAACGTGATCCTGAAATGAGCTCAACGGGGTTACTGGGCACGGCTTGAAAAGGCCAAACCCAATAAGAAGCCCTCAGCCAGCCAGAATAAACGCAATAAAAAACATGCCTCAGTGCGAGCCAAAGTTGAAGATGCTTTTCGAATCATCAAATGCCAGTTTGGGTATCGTAAAACAGGTTACCGAGACATCCATAAGAATGGCGCCCAACTCTTTTCACTCCATCCCACTGGGAAACTTTACAAAGTAAGGCGAGAATTGTTGGTAACTTAGGATAAATCCGCCCAAAACAGCCATAAAGGCGGGATTACCGTTGATATGAGATGAAAATTGGCCTTAAGAGGTCAAAATTGAAGAAATCAGGAAGATTTTTAAGGAGAGCATTCTAAAAGGCTGCTTTTCAGAGGTTCTTTAAAGTGACTGGCTTTGCATGATTTCTATATGTAGTGGCTAAATCTACTTGACCACTAGGCTTCCCTATATAATTCTTGACGAGGCCAAACTTAATTTTAGGAGGGTGGAGTTGAATAAACTGTTTTTAATTATCCTCAGCATAATGTTACCTGGGACTTTCGGTCAAGCGGTGGCACTACCTTTAGATAAAGGAGTCGGCGAGGTAAAAGAGATATTGCCAGCCACAGATTGTACCGAAGTGAAAATCGACTATGTTGGCGATATGACTTTGACGCGAGAGGAAAAGCTTGAACGCATGGACCAGGCGCTTTTTAAGTCTCTCCATAAGTTTGATTCGTGCCAGAGTACAGCAGCTGGCGGCAGCACTTCTCAGGGAGGCGGTGGTTCTTCCGGTGGTAGTGGTGCTGAAGGTGGCGATGGTTCTTCACCCTCGAATGCTGCTCAAGGCGAAAGTGAGTCTTCATATGCCAATGGTGTTTCGGGAGAGGGTGAGCCTTCGGATACGAGTGCTGCTGCTCAAAATGGAAGCGCAATGGAACAGATCGGAAATGGAAAGATTCCAGAGGATATTCCTCCTGCAGACAACGATAGTGCTCTTGAAGCACAAATCCGCCATGCAGCAATGAATGAATCTGATCCAGAAATCCGTGCAAAACTGTGGAATGAATACCGAAAGTATAAAGGAATTTCTAAAGGTGAAAATGGTGGGAAGTAGATCTCTAAATTCATTTGTGAGTTTTAAGAAAGCGGTTGCGATTATGGTGTCGTGTACGCTTTTTCTGTCAGCTTGTGGAACGACAGGGGGCGGCCCGATGGTTGGACCGGCGATTTCCTCTGAACTTGATGAGAAAAAAGTAACGGTTACCCAAACCACAAGGCCTGGATTAGATGTCATTATCCCAGTATTTGATCCGGGACTGCCTGCAGAGGAAGATTACGCCGAGGAAGGTATTTGGCCAGAATTGCGTCGTGCGGAGGCTAGTCACTTCGCACTAATGTTGAAAGACGAACTGGAAAAAACCAATAAATTTGGTGCTGTTCGAGTCACGCCCAATAAGCATGCAACGGGCGATATCTATATCATGGGGGTGATTGATGAGTCTGATGGTGAGTCGGTAGAAATTAGCCTCGAGTTGTATGATATTTCTGGAGAACGCTGGTTTTCAAAATCATTTGATCATACGGTGAACGAGCAGTTTCATAACAATTACCGAAATAAGGGTAAGGATGCCTATAGACCTGTTTTTAAGGAGGCCGCGGCCTATATCGTCGAGCAACTTGAAGATTATTCGGCCAAAGAGATTGAGAGCTTGAAGAATTTAACAGCTGTTCGTTTTGGTGCGAATTTCTCTGAAGAAACTTTTGCGCAGTATCTGGAAACTGATGGGGACAGTGTTACCTTAATTGGTATGCCAAGTAAGGATGATCCAATGCTTGTGCGGACAAAGGCAATCCGAGTACGCGACGAACTGTTTATTGATCAGATGCAGCTGCAATACGAAGCTTTTGATGAAAAAATGAGAGAAAGCTACGGGGTCTGGCAGAAAGAAAGCCAGCTCGAAGTGAAGGCAGCAAGTGATGCGCGAATGAAGTCTATTGGTCAGGCTGTTGTTGGTGCACTGGCGATTGGTCTCGCAATTGCTGCCGCATCTTCGAATTCAAACAACAACTATAGTTTTGGCAAAGATGTGGCGGCTGTAATGGCGGGTATAGGAGGCGGGGTCTTACTTAGTGAGAGTTTTAAAACCTCGGAAGAAGCCCGCTTTCACCGTGAAGCCCTCGAAGAGCTGGGTAAATCTATTGATATTGAGTTAGCACCTCAGGTGGTCGAATTTGAGAAGAAGACGGTTGAGCTAACAGGGAATGCTAATCAGCAATTCAGCCAGTGGCGAGAATTTTTGAAAGAAATATACAGAGAAGAAGCCATTCCGGATAAACAGCTTTAAAGCTTACCAACTGATTATGCTTAATAAAGAAATAGCCAGGGCGAGTAAGGAAGCAGCACGCCAGCGCCGCCGTAATACCCTGACTATTCTAGGTGGAGTGGGGAGTGTCATTTTTTTTCTGATCAGTTTGAGTTTTATCGATTTTTCGGAACAACCTGAACCTCAGCAGCCCTCCATTCCAGTTCAACAGACTATTTATGAACCTTCACCATCTGTTGGCACGGCCCCCGTTTCACGCACTCAGTTTAAAGAACAATTACGTCACTATGAGGAAGGTATCGAGCCACGTCTTGACACCTTGAACTGGGAGGCGAGTGCTAGCGGGTCACAGAATGACCTGTTGGTACTAAAAGAGCAGGCGTTAACGGCTTTTTCGAGTGGAGATTATGATCTTGCGCTAGGTAACCTGAATCACGCGCAATCTTTAGCGGAGACTGTTTTAGAAGAGCGCCAGATGCGCTTTCAGCAAGCATTTTTGCAAGCCGAAGCTCATTTCACGGAACTCTCTTATGAAAAAGCCAAATTAAAGATCGAAAAGGCTCTGTTCTTTTGGCCCGACGAGGAGCAGGCACTAACTCTCCAAATACGCATAGAAAAGTTACCCCAGATAAAGGAGTTGCTGGAAGAGATTGGTGTTGCTCAAGTTGAGAATAATCTCCAAAAGGAAGTTAACCTTATTCGTCAGCTCATCGTGCTCGATCCGGAACGTCTGGAGCTAGTTCCCCATTTGGAGAAACTGGAACGTGAATTAGACGAGTCGCGGTTTGCTGCTCATATTGATGAGGGAATAAGACAGGTTGGGAAATGGAATTTAGCGGGGGCACGTTCTAGTTTGGCCGCAGCGAGGAAAATCTACCCAAATCGCAATGAAGTGACTTTGCTATCAAATAAGGTCAGCGGGCTCAGGAAGGATCTTTTATTGAAGAGGGCGCTTGCTGACCTGAAAGTTTCCGTAGCGTCTGATGATTGGCACCGGGTCGAGATTGTTGCAGGAGAGGCTCTGAAAGTTCACCCAACAAATCAGATTTTGGTTGATCGCTATAAATTGGCGAGGCGGGTTGTCTCTGCCATGCAATCTATAGAGAGTTTTGTTTCCTCACCGGGGCGATTATCGTCGGTCAATGTTGCGCAACTTGCTCACCAGGCAATTGCAGAGGCAGCTGTTTTAACTCGGCAAAGTCCCTCGCTGTTAAACCAGAGTCGTGAGCTTGAAAGGCTGTTGGTGACCTATAACAAAGAGGTCGATGTCTTCGTTGCGTCGGACAATAAAACAACCATTTTTGTTAAAGGTGTGGGCAAAATCGGATTAACGCTCGGGTATACAATCAAATTAAAGCCTGGAGAATATCTGTTCGAAGGGAGAAGGAAAGGGTTCAGGTCTACGCTCGTTAGGGTTCAAATTCCTGTTGGGGAAACATCCGTTACCGTTAAAGTGATCTGTAATGAGCGAATATAACCTGGAAATTCAAAGCGCAAAACAGCGCCAGCGAAGGTTTTATGGCATTGTTGTGAGTCTCCTTGTAGTGATTGGAGGGCTTCTCGTCCTCTGGATTGGCACGGTGCGGGTGACCACTATTGAGCTCTTTCCAGAAGAGGTTCGGAGTAATGCCAGAATCAGCCTGAAGCAGGGCATAGGGTTTGTGCAGTCAGAAACAGTCTATTCACTTAGTCGTGAGACAGTTATCTCTGCGGTTTCTGCTGGTTTTAGTACGGCAACGCATAAAATCAAACCTGAAGAGGAAGGCGACCGTGCCCAGGTGACACTGCTAGCACTCCCGGGCATAATCAGGGCGAGTACTAATGCTGCTGACCCAGAGACGCGCTGGTTTATTGAT
Organism: Gammaproteobacteria bacterium; assembly: GCA_003646305.1. Taxonomy (GTDB): domain Bacteria; phylum Pseudomonadota; class Gammaproteobacteria; order Methylococcales; family UBA2780; genus UBA2780. Next base: position 4,515 of record QNFJ01000110.1, read on the forward strand.
GGGAAGCTGGTTTCTGTCGGTTCGGAAATTTCTGTGGAAGTTGAAGCCGGATCGCACCGTTTAATGGCCGATAGTCCTTATCATGAGCCTGAAATGTATGAAGTGAGTCTGGCCAGAGGTGAAACAACACAGCTCAAACTAGTGCTCAGTCCGGTTCAGGGGCAGCTTGAGATTACAACTTCTCCTGCGGGGGCGCAGGTGAAAATAGATGGAGAAATAGTCGGGAAATCCCCCCTTATTGTGCCCGAATCGGGTGGACGTTACAGTGTTGAGATCAGCGCTCCGGATCGCGAGACCTTAATCGATAATATCCAGGTTACAAATCGCAGGCCAAATCCCTCAAGAAGCTATCAGTTAGAGCCACGAAAGGGGTATTTAGTGCCTTCTCTATCGCCCAAAAACGGGATGTTGATTATCGATGGGAAGGAAATATCTTCACGTGACCGCCTGCCGCTTAGTGCCATAAAAAAACATAATCTGAGTTACCAAAAAGCGGGTTATTTTACGGAGAATGCCAAATTCAGTCTGAGTTCCGGGGAAGAAAGAAAGCTGACAATTAAATTACGCCCGGAATATGGTCTGGTTAAAATCACATCTCAACCTCAGGCAGAAATTTGGATTGATTCAAAACCGGCCGGAATAACGCCGGTAAGCCTTAAATTGTCCGCTATCAGGCACAATATTAAATTAAAGAAAATGGGCTATCGAACTGTTGAGAAACAGATAACGCCATCGAGCAAAAGCACCCGGAAAATCCAGGTAACTCTGAAATCTGAAAAGCAGCTAAAACTTGAGAAAATTAAAAAAGAGTTTATGAGTAAGGCTGGAATAAAATTTAAAATGTTCACGCCAGATCGAATTTTAATGGGAGCGCCACGTCACGAGAAGGGGCAGCGGGCTAACGAGTTTCAGCGTGATGTGATTCTTAAGAAAGCCTTTTACGTCAGCCTTCATGAGGTGACGAGTGCGCAATATGCTCAGTTCAAAAAGAGCAGGGCAAGTGCGAACAGCCTGCCGGTTACCTCCATTGGCTGGGGTGATGCAGCCGCTTTCTGTAACTGGCTTAGCCAGATTGACGGACTTACGGATCCCTTCTATCGCTTCAGCAATGGCCGCTATGTTGGTTTTAATCCGGCCTCTAAAGGTTACCGTCTGCCCAGTGAGGCAGAATGGGAGTGGCTTGCTCGTAAGGCCGGGCAAACCAGACAAACAATATTCACATGGGGAGATGATTTGGTCATCCCTCCAGGTAGCGGGAATTTCTCCAATACTGCTTTACAAGGCGGCATTCAATTTTCGGCATCTAACTATAATGATGGCTTTGCCAGACTCGCTCCGGTAGGAAGTTTTAAGCCAAATAAGGCGGGACTTTTTGACCTGGAGGGGAATGTTAGTGAGTGGGTGCACGATTATTACTCGGCAATACCACCACGAAATAATGATGTTGAATATGACCCGCTTGGTGGAACAGTCGGTTACAATCACGTTTTTAAAGGCGCGAGCTGGCGCTCGGAAAGTTTAACTAAACTTCGACCTGCATTTCGCGGAAGTGCGTATGAAGGCAGTGATGATGTCGGTTTCAGAGTTGCACGCTATGTGTATAAATAAAGACAATGCGTAAAAAATCATTTTTGGCAAAGTGTAAGTTAATCCTGTTAATAACAGGCTTGATAGGTGCGTTAGTCGCTGGTTTGGCAATTGCAAAGATTCAGCTTCCAACGATTAGTTTGAACTCTCCCGTCTCTTTCCCCGTGGATATCTGACATGTCTCAAATGTTTAAAAGCTTAATTGTCCTGGTGGTCACGATCATCAGTGTACATCTGGTCTACATTGGGGTTATTCGGCCTCAGGCAGCCCTCTCAATTGAGAACGCATTGAGCCTTGGTCAGTCGATGCCGCGTAATTTATTTGTGATCCTAAAAGATTTCGAACAGGAAGTTTGCCTGGTTCTGATGTTTTGGGGGTCATACTTGATTCTCTCGAAATGTGTTGCGCTGCTAAAAGACCGCTACCTGTTTAACGTCGATCTGCTGGAAAAAAATGATGAAGGGAGCCTTAGTCTTGATGAGGCGCTGAAAGGTCTGGAAAAGTTACCTGCCGATGCACTTGAAACACCTCTGGTTCAAACATTAATGGCGAGTGTTCGTCGGTTTCTGATCACAAACGATGTTCAGAACACTTCAGATGCGATTCAATCAAGCGTCGAAGCGCTTGCGGTTAAACTGGAGGCGGATAACTCTATGATCCGCTACCTGATCTGGGCGATACCCTCTATCGGTTTTATCGGTACAGTACGAGGTATAGGCCAGGCTTTATCTCAGGCAGATCAGGCCTTAGCGGGTAATATTGCCGGTATGACGAACAGTCTCGGCATGGCTTTTAATTCGACGCTTATCGCGTTGCTGATTAGTATTTTCCTGATGTTTTTTCTGCATCAACTACAGAGTTTGCAAGATGCCTTGGTGGTTGATACCCAGGCATATTGTGAAAAATTCCTGCTCAATCGTATTAGCCGATAGGTTCTAAACTGCTCCCTCGCCGCAAAACAGAAGGTTTTAACTTAGCATTCCTCGACATCATGTCCTGCGGGCTGGGGGCGATTATTCTGGTTTTTATGCTTGTTAAATACAACGCAGAGACCAC
>QNFJ01000111.1 GCA_003646305.1 Gammaproteobacteria bacterium
AGGCTGGCGCCAAAGCCAATTTGCATCAACCCGGCGGCACCATTTGAAACGGCAGGGCGAATGACTTCAAAAGGGAGAGGGGCGCGTTGCTCTAGCTGTAGTACATAATTTAGTGCATCGGCCAGATCGGGAGCGGTATCGAGGAGTGTACCGTCGAGGTCGAAGAGAACAGCGCGTATTGGTTTATCAATGTTGCAATCAACGGCCATTAATTCTGGAATAGCGCGATGTAATTGATATCAATATTATCTCCGAGGCTGAAATTGGTTGTGAAAGGGTTATAGATAATCCCGGTCATTTTTTTAAGTTCAAGCCCGCTATCCCGTGCCCAACCCGATAGTTCTGAGGGTTTGATAAAGCTAGCATAATCATGCGTTCCTTTAGGGAGGATTTTCATAAGGTATTCGGCACCGATAATCGCTGAAAGATAAGATTTCGGATTGCGATTAAGTGTTGAGAAGAAAATCATTCCACCAGGTTTAACCAGCTTTGCACAGGCATCGATAATCGAAGCAGGATCGGGCACATGTTCAAGCATTTCCATGCAGGTGACGCAGTCAAAACTTGCCGGATTTTGTTCAGCAAATTCTTCGACGCTCACTTTTTTGTAGGTGACGTCAACACCGCTCTCCAGACTGTGTAACTCTGCAATGTCGATGAGCTTCTGGCCCATATCAATGCCGGTCACTTGAGCGCCCTGTTTGGCCAGCGCTTCACTCAGAATACCGCCACCACAACCGACGTCGAGCACTTTCTTGCCCATGATTTCAGTGTTATCAAGCATATACTGGACGCGTAATGGATTCAGGTCGTGGAGTGTCTTGAACTCTGCCTTAGGATCCCACCATCGTGAAGCAAGTGCTGAAAACTTGTCGATTTCTGCTGGATTAACATTTGTGCTCATCTGTCGGGTCTCCTGACTAAATTGGTTTCTGGAGCTTTTCACCCCAGATTTTCGCCTTCTCCAGAATATCAATCTTATCCAGAGTCGTTAATTGGGTCGATTTTAACACTTGATGACCGTTTACCCATACATCTGTTACCTGGTTTCGGCTCGCTGAGTAGACTATTTGTGAAACTGGGTCAAAAACAGGTGCTGTTTCAAGCTGATCGCTAAGTGTAATGGCGGTAATGTCTGCAGCCTTGCCGACCTCCAGCGACCCGGTTGTCTGTTCAAGTCCGAGTGCTTTCGCACCATTTAATGTTGCCATTTTCAGGGCGGTGGCGGCAGGAATTGAGCGGGCATCTTTAGAAACTGCTTTGCCCAGCAATGCGGCGGTACGCATCTCACCGAGCAGATCAAGGTCGTTATTGCTTGCAGCACCATCGGTCCCCAGTGCGACATTAACGCCGGAGTCAATCAGTGCAGCAAGAGGGCAAAACCCGCTTGCCAGTTTCATATTTGATTCCGGACAGTGAACAACACTGCAACCTGATTTGGCCAGCAAATTTATTTCCTCTTCATCAAGCTGGGTCATGTGAACTGCAGTCAGAGATGGGCCGACCATCTGTAGTTTACGCAGTCGTTCGATTGGGCGGACACCATGTTGTTGAAGACTGTCAGTTATCTCCTGTTGGGTTTCATGCAGGTGAATATGTACAGGGTGTTGTAGCTCATCCGCATACATTTGGAGCTTTTTTAGTGGCTCATCAGAAACGGTGTAAGGGGCGTGGGGTGCAAACGCCAGCGATATGAGGGGATCGTGCTTGAACTCATCATGTAGAGAAAGGCCTTTTGAAAGATACTCGTCACTGTTTTGTGCCCATACGGTCGGGAAGTCGATCACGATCATACCGATACTTGCCCGTATCTTAGCTTTACGTGCGACTCTTGCAGTCACTTCGGGAAAGAAATACATATCATTAAAGCAGGTGGTGCCGCCTCTAATCATTTCGGCGATAGCAAGTTCAGAGCCATCATGGACAAATGATTCGCTAACCCACCTGCTTTCAAGTGGCCAGATATGTTCGTTTAACCAGGTTATTAGCGGTAGATCGTCTGCAATCCCCCGCATTAATGACATAGCAGCATGGGTATGAGCGTTTATAAGCCCTGGGATAAGCGCGTGATCTTCTAATGTTTCGGTATGGGCTGCCTGATAGGCTGATCTGGCTTTATCCTGGGGCAACAGGTCAATGATCTTCCCTTCATTGATGACCAGGGCATGGTTTTCGAGTACAAGGTTGTCGGGGACTACCGGTATAATCCAGCGCGAGTTAATGAGAGTATCGACTTTCATAATTATTTTAAATATCAGGAAGGTGGGAATAGCTTGGATTCTACAGAACAGATCAAGGCACTTGAATGGGTAGAGGGGAAATTAAAGCTCCTTGACCAACGAAAATTGCCCGAAAGAGAGGAATATAACCTTTTTGACTCAGCGGAAGAGGTGGCCGAGGCAATCCGCACCATGCAGGTTCGAGGGGCACCAGCGATTGGTATTGCTGCGGCTTATGCAATTGTTCTTGCTGCCAGGAAACAATATCAGACTTCGGCTAAAAACTGGCAACAGGCTATTGAAGTTGAGTTAACGCTGCTGGCTGAGTCGCGACCCACTGCAGTCAACCTTTTTTGGGCCATTGAACTGATGCGCGCTGAGATTTGCAAGATAGAGGGCGACCCTTATCAGCCGTTGCTAAATAAAGCGTTGCAGATTCATAAAGATGACCTGCAAGCTAATAAGAAAATGGGTGCATTGGGTGCGGTTTATATTAAGAGCACGGAAGGGGTGTTGACGCACTGTAACGCGGGTGCACTGGCAACCGGCGGCTATGGGACGGCACTAGGTGTTGTCCGTAGTGCCGTCAGTAAAGGGCTTAAAGTAGTTTATGCCTCAGAAACCCGACCTTGGATGCAAGGGGCTCGCTTAACCGTCTGGGAGCTCTATAAAGATGGTGTTAACGCCACCTTGATTGCAGATTCAGCGGCAAGCTGGTTAATGAAGCAGGGTAAAATTCATTGGGTGATTGTGGGGGCCGATCGTATCGCGGCGAATGGTGATGTGGCCAATAAGATCGGAACCTACTCTTTAGCTATTTTGGCAAAACATCATGGTGTAAAGGTGATGGTTGTTGCGCCTACCTCAACGATTGATTGGGATTGCCCTGATGGCGAGGCGATTCCAATTGAAGAGCGTGATCAGTCTGAGCTTTTAAACCCAGTATATAAAGGGAAGGTGTCGGCCTGGAATCCCTCTTTTGATGTGACGCCAGCAGATCTGATCGATCTGATTGTAACCGAAAAAGGGGTTGTTGAAAGACCTGATAACAAGACGATGCAGCCATTGCGGTTATAGGTATAATGCAGCAATGAATCAGATTGTTGCAATCGCAGCGGGTGGTGCGCTGGGCGCGGTATTCCGCTTCCTCTTATCAGGCGCTGTTTATCAGTGGCTAGGTAGAGGGTTCCCGTTTGGCACGCTGGTGGTAAATATTATCGGTTCTTTTATCATGGGATTGTTATTCGAAACATTGGCTGAGCGGCTTGCGCTGAGTCCAGAATATCGGGCAGCACTGATTGTTGGTTTACTCGGTGCGTTCACTACCTTTTCAACATTCTCTATCGAAACGGTTTATCTGATAGAAGAGGGCGAGCTAATCAAGGCGGGTGGCAACATTTTAGCGAGTGTTATTTTGTGCCTTGTTGCGGTCTGGATTGGGCTAATTGCAGGGAGACAACTATGAGTCAAAAAGAGGTTACATTTGCACGGGTTTACCTGCATGAAGCACAACACCTTTTGAAAGAAATTGTCAGATTCTTACACGATGATGAACAGCTTAGCGGTGTCACCGTACTACGAGGCATTACAGGATTTGGTGATAGCGGAAAAATGCACTCAGCGGCTTTAGTAGATCTTTCGTTTGACCTGCCGTTGACAGTTGAATTCTATGATGAGCCATCGAAAATCGAGGCGGTTATTGCTCAGTTGAAAGACAAGTTTGAGCTAAAGCACATTGTTTCGTGGTCAGCACAAACCCACTAAATTAATCTTATTAATCAATTTATTAACCTGGTAACTTAATGTTAGATATAAACTTATTTCGTGCCGATCTTGATGCGGCGACGGAACAGTTAAAGCGGCGCGGGATCAACTTTGATGGCGAGCACTTTAGCGAATTAGAATCACAAAGAAAAACAATACAAGTTCGCACACAAGCTCTTCAGGCTGAGCGAAATAGCCGCTCAAAAGGGATTGGACAAGCGAAAGCAAAAGGTGAGGACATTGCTCCTCTATTGGCTGAAGTTGGAAATTTAGGCGAGCAACTAAAAGCGGCAGAAGAAGAGCTTCAGGGTGTTCAAGCCGAGTTAAGCGCCATTTTTATGGAGCTGCCAAACTTTCTTCATGAAGCCGTTCCCGAGGGTAAGAGTGAAGACGATAACGTTGAGATCAGAAGCTGGGGTAAACCGACCACTTTTGATTTTGATCCGCGCGATCATATTGAGCTGGGAGCACAACTTGAGCAGATGGATTTTGATATAGCCTCTAAAATTACCGGCTCAAGATTTGTCACACTTTCAGGCCCGTTAGCAAGGCTGCAAAGGGCTTTAACGCAGTTTATGCTTGATCTGCACTCAGAAGAGCACGGCTACAGAGAAACCTATGTCCCTTTTATGGTGAATAGCGAAAGTTTAAAAGGAACAGGGCAGTTACCAAAATTTGAAGATGATCTTTTTAAGCTATCGGGTGACTCTGGTTATTATCTGATCCCAACAGCAGAAGTGCCGGTAACCAATATTGTCCGAGATACCATCATTGACGCGAATAAGCTGCCGCTGAAGTTTGTCGCCCATACACCTTGTTTTAGAAGCGAAGCCGGTTCGTACGGTAAAGATGTGCGCGGCATGGTGCGTCAACACCAGTTTGAAAAGGTTGAGTTGGTGCAGATCGTTCGCCCAGACGAAGCAGAGGAAGCGCACGAAAGCTTAACGAATAATGCGGAAATGGTACTTCAGAAGTTAGGGCTCCCATACCGTGCTGTTGTGCTTTGTGCGGGTGACACCGGTTTTTCAGCAACCAAAACCTACGATATTGAAGTCTGGTTGCCAGGGCAGCAGAAATTCAGGGAAATTTCTTCGTGCAGCCATTTTGGAAATTTTCAGGCACGCCGCCTTAAAGCGCGCTGGAGAAACCCAGAAACAGGAAAGCCTGAACTAGTACATACGGTCAACGGCTCTGGCCTGGCCGTTGGACGCACACTCATCGCCGTGATGGAGAACTATCAAACAGAAGAGGGGAGAATACGAATCCCCGATGTTCTCAAGCCTTATATGGGTAATCGAGAGATTATTTAATCAGCAATAAAAAAGCCCCGGTTAAGGGGCTTTTTTATTGCTGATTGATCCGACTTGATCAGTCGTCACCACCCATCACGCCGAGGATATGAAGCAGGCTAGTGAAAAGATTAAACAGGCTTACATATAGCGAAACGGTAGCGAGGATATAATTTGTTTCACCACCATGAATGATTGCGCTAGTTTGATAAAGAATCATGCCCGACATCAGCATAATAAACATCGCTGAAACAGCGAGAGACAGCGCGGGGATGTTGAAGACAATCGCACCAATACCGGCCAGAAAAGCAACCAGAATGCCGACCATCATAAAGCCGCCGATAAAGCTGAAGTCTTTGCGAGTTGTCAGCACATAGCCAGAAAGTGCAAGGAAAATTAAGCCAGTACCACCTAACGCGGTCATGATTAACTCTGTTCCGTTTGAGAACGTTGTTGTGTAAGCGCTCAAGATAGGCCCCAACGTGTAGCCCATGAAACCGGTCAGAGCAAAAACAAAGAGAATACCAAGAGAGCTGTTACTAAATTTATTCGTTAAGAATAAAAGCCCGAAGTAACCAACCATCGTTAAAATCAGTCCGGGGTGGGGCAGACCAAGAACCATTGAAGCGCCAGCAGTAGCGGCGCTAAACAATAGCGTCATTGATAGCAGCATGTAGGTATTCTTTAAAACTTTATTGGTCGCAAGAGCCCGCTCTGTCGAGTGAGTAATTGCCTGGTTAAACTGGTTCATCTGTTACCTCAATAATAAGTAAGTAATTTATTCTGCATCAGCCATTCGAGCAAGAAAGAAGCAGGAAGTTCAATGCTATCTGTAATCGACAAAAAAACAAGTTAAATTTTTGCAAAAAGACTTATTTCAACTGGATTTCTACAGGGTAATTGGGTATTCTGCTCCGCTTGGAATGGAGAGGTGGCTGAGTGGCCGAAAGCGGCGGTCTTGAAAACCGTTGAGGGTTTGTCCCCTCCGTGGGTTCGAATCCCACCCTCTCCGCCATTTAACAACCCCGGTTGTCTTTTAGTTGCGTTGATTCTGGATTATTTAACAAAAATGATAAATGTCCTGTTGGTCGATGATCACGAACTTGTCCGAACAGGGATAGAGTCTATCCTGTCAAAAAGCACTGCGATCCATGTTATGGCTGTCGCAAATTCTGGCGAAGAAGCGCTTGAGTTAGTCCTCAAACAAAAACCTGACGTAGTTTTAATGGATGTTAATATGCCGGGGATTGGTGGCATTGAGGCGACAAAAAGACTTTACCAGAAATACCCATCGATAAAAGTCATCGCGCTGAGTGTGCATGAGGACGGCCCGATTCCTAACCAGTTTATGAGGCTTGGTGCACATGGATATCTTTGTAAAAACAGCTCAGCAGAAGAGATGATCGCTGCAATTCTGCGCGTGCATCTTGGGAAGCGCTACTTAGCCAACACCGTGGCAAATAACCTTTATTTTTCTCAGCTGGATAATGACGAAAACCCTTTTGAGGCTCTTTCACAGCGCGAAATGCAGGTCGTTATGATGACGTTGCAAGGGATGTCTGTTAATGAGATGGGGTCGCAACTAATTCTTAGTCCAAAGACGATCAGTACCTACCGCCATCGTGTTCATGAGAAACTTGGCGTCAAAAATGAAGTTGAATTAGCGCAGTTAGCAATGCAGTACGATCTTTTGGGTAAGAACCAGATAACAGACTAAGAGGCGAATTTATCTAGCCTTCAAAAAGCACATCGGTTAGACTGCACACCCTCAAAAGCCCGGGTGGTGAAATTGGTAGACACAAGGGACTTAAAATCCCTCGACTTAACGGTCGTGCCGGTTCGATTCCGGCCCCGGGCACCATACAAGACAAGGCTTTCAGCGA
>QNFJ01000112.1 GCA_003646305.1 Gammaproteobacteria bacterium
AGAGCCAATTTCCAGAACTCTTTCTTGTGTTTGCACTCTCCTGTTTATCTCTAATCAAGCCATTAATACAACCAGACCCCAATCAAGAACCTGAATATCCTTGCCTGGTTTGGGTGCGTTTTCGCCTCTCTCCGCATAGACTTTGATGGTCAAGTCGAGCAATCCACCACCTGACTCAATCGCCGTTTTTTTCTCCACGACAATTTCACTGCGTAAAATATCGTTTTCAAAAACCGGTGCAACATGATCACAATGCCGCCAGCCCAAATGGGTCACCACATTAGGTAGTGCTCTAACCATCTGCGCTGCAGCAATTGAGATGGTATGGCCACCATAAACAAGCCGTTTGCCATAAACGCTTGCGCCCGCATCGGTATGTGTCATCGCCAGATTAAGTGTCAACCGGGTTAATTCAGGCGCCGTTGTCACGGTGTCTCTTGCTTCGATAACGTAATGGCTCCCCGCCTCCACCTCATTAAAGTGAATCCCTTTAATTTTCTGGCGATATAAACTCAAGTCCCACTCAGAAGGAACAGCTTCCAGAAGTGAGTCCAGACTCAATTCTGAAGAGATTTTCGCCAAGTCATCTGCGTGCCCAGTTTCTGCATCGCCGTCACGACAAGGAACCATCGGGCAGCGCCAGAAATGAAGGATTTCCTCACCAGTTTGATTGGTAACCCGCATTTCAAGAACAACCATCCCCGTTGCCGCACGACCCGGTTTACTTTTATTCTGTCGTAAAGCAACCACTTTGGTCGTTGTGCTAAGCGTATCAGCGATATAAACCGGCTTTTTCAAGACAACACCCCGATAAAACAGATTGCCCATCACATGCTGGGTTGCATAGGTCGTCTGCCCCACTGCGACACCAAAGGCCATCGAGGGATTAACCAGTGTTCTATCGGACCCCGTAACCTCTTTACAAAGATGATGGTCCAGTGGCAACCGGAGGCGATCCCCAAAAAGCATCTGCTGAACCGTTGCGTAGCCCTCAGTAATGGTGATCGATGGGGCAGGTTCAAGAAACTCACCTATTTTAAAGTCCTCAAAATAGGGCCCTTCTACAAAAACTGTTGTCATCATGTTTACCCGAAAATAATTTGCTATGATTTAGCCGCAATCATTTCTGCGCGTGCGACAATTCTTTCCTGCGCCAAAATAACCGGCAGATCTACCATCTTGTTTTTGTGCGCAAAAACACCCAAACCTTGCTTTTGTGCCTCAGCCCAGCCTTCCAGTATCTCTTTTGCATTGCTGACCTGCTCATCCGAAGGGGTATACAACACATTGGCGATCTCAACCTGTCGTGGGTGAATACACATCTTTCCTGAATAGCCGAGACTGATACCTAAGAGAATGTCCTCTCGAAGAACCGCTTCATCTCGCACTTCGAGACAAACATTGTCCAGAGCAGAAACACCATAAGCTCTTGCTGCCAAAACAACCTGGCAACGGGCATGATGAATGACTCCTTGTGATGGATCAGCGTGGTCTAACTCCATATCAGCTGCAAAATCAGCATGTCCGAAACAGAGAATATCCGATTTAGACAACGATTTTGCCGCTTCTGCAACGGTTAACACACCGAGTGCTGTTTCTATAATCCCCAAAAGAGGTAGACCATCCTTTTCGGTAAACTTTCTCAGTTCAGCAATATCGTCTGGGGATTCGAATTTAGGCAGCATTACCGAGCAATTCCCCACTTCAGTAATCGCTGCCATATCCTCGTTAAACCAGGGGGATGAGAGACCATTGACGCGAACAACAAGCTGTTGCCCTTCAAATTCTGATGCTTTCAGCGCATCGGCAACAAGCTGACGTGCAGTACTTTTTTTAGCGGGTGAAACCGCATCCTCTAGGTCAAAAATGATCAGGTCAGCCGGAATACCGGCTGACTTTTCAATGCGACGCTGTTCAGAGCCAGGCACAAAAAGCGCGGAGCGATGAAGTCTTTGATGATGACTCATAAACTGTTTTGTTCCTTGTTAATAAGAACGAGGCATACCGAGGCTTTTTTCAGCAATGTAGTTCAATAGCATCTCTCTATTGATAGGTGCTGTTTTTAACAGACGGACAACCGAGAACATATCATACAAACCATAATCATCTGTAAAACCATTACCACCAAAACATTGCAAAGAGGCATCAACCGCCTTCATTCCGGCATCTGCTGCCGCTACTTTTGCCATACTCGATGCTTCACCGGCTGGTTTTCCATTATCAAACAACCATGCAGCCTTCCTTGTCATCAAAGAGGCCAGTTCAATTTGGGTTTTACCTTCGGCCAGAGGATGTTGTAGTCCCTGGTAGGCACCAATTGGCCCTTTGAAAACGACACGATCAGAAGCGTACTCCGCTGCACGGTTAAGGGCTAAACGGCCAATTCCTGTACACATGGAGGAGACAACGATTCTCTCAGGATTCAGCGATTCGAAAAGAACCTCAAAACCTTTATCAACAGTCCCCACCACATCATCTTCGGTTAACTCTACTTCATCAAAGAAAAGCTGGAACTGCTTTTCGGGCAAAACGACACTCATTTCCAGCTCCGTCATGCTGACCCCTTTCGCCTTCATATCAACTACAAAAAGGGTAAAGCCGTCTGTCTTCTTATCCACCTCTGTATGAGCGCGCGTTCTCGCAACGACCAATGCGTAGTCTGACTCATCCGCGCTGGTGATAAAGGTTTTCTGCCCACTCAGATAATAGCGATCACCTTTTTTCCTGGCGATCGTATTAATCCGTATTGTATTGGTGCCGGCTGTCGGCTCAGTAATGGCAAAGCAAAAAAGGGTTTTACCCGCACAACCATCAGGCAGATACTTTTGCTTCATACTTTCACTACCATGATCTGCAATAACCGGCAGAGACATAGTTGAACCTACCACCATCGATAAAAGGGGAATACCATTATTCGCCATCCCTTCCATCAGCAAGGACATTTCGAGCATACCCAATCCTGCACCACCATATTCCTCGGGAACCATGATCCCCATAAAACCATCCTCGCTAACCTGGTCCCATAGTTCACGCGTAAATTCAGACTTCCTTGCTTTTTTTAACCAGTATTGCTGATCATATTTTTTGGCAACTTGATCTCCATATTCGTAGATCATTCTCTGTTCATCTGATAATTCAAAATTCATTAACGTATCCTTTTAAAAGCTATTTACCATTAGTATCATATGCTGGTTTAACGACCTTTCCAGACCGGTTTTCTTTTCTCAGCAAATGACTTTGGCCCTTCAATGCCATCCTCACTTGCGTAGACAACTTTGTGCAATCTTTGCGCTTCCATCAGCCCAGCATCGCACCCTAAACTCATTGTTTTCATGACGCTCGCTTTAGCCGCCATAACCGATAATGGGGCGTTGTCTCGTATGATGCCTGCAAGCCGGTATGCCTGCGTCCTGACCGCATCAGGCGTCTCTTCCAGATAATTAATAAAACCCACATCGTAGAAACGCTCAATAGGCAGCTGCTCTCCCGTTAAAACAAGCTCCATAATGAGTGGCTGTGGCAACATCCCAATCAAAGGAACTGCCCACGGTGAACCGCGCCCTATCTTTGCTTCGGTAATACCGACCCGCGTACCGGTCATACCCACACGCAAATCAGAATTTAAACTCAACATCATGCCACCTGCCATCAGATGACCCGTCATGGCTGCAATAACCGGCTTGGTCAGGTCACGCATGCGCTGATGAAAGGGGTCTTTGAGCTTCGAAAGAACATCGTCTCCCGTTGTTTCCTTGATTTCAGCCGCCTCTTTTAAATCCATTCCAGCACAAAAAACACCACAATCGGTTGATGTCAGAACAACGACTTTGACTCCGTCATCTTTATCAATCGCATCCCAGGTGTCTGCCAGCTTGTTGACCAGACTGATCGACAAGGCATTTTTCCTATGAGGCCGGTTTAAGGATACGGTTGCAACGCCATTTTCAACTTTATAAATCAGCTCTTCATTTTCTGGCATTTTGTTTCTCTCCCAAATAGAGATAAAGTAATTCAATGAACAATTAAAGTATCAAACAAGCGTTAGTTTGTAAAGTTTGAACGAATGCTTAATAATGACTCAATCTATTCATATCATTTCGGGTACCCCTGTATGTCAAAATCTCATTCTCTTCTGTTTAGTGAAATTAAAATTGGCTCCTTAACCCTTCCAAACCGCATTATTATGGGTTCGATGCATACAGGCCTCGATCATACCGATGATCCTTATAACCGCCTTGCTGCATTCTATGAAGAGCGCGCTAAAGGGGGTGTTGGGTTGATTGTCACAGGCGGTGTCGCCCCTAACGAACAGGGCCTCATCAGCCCTGGCGCAACAATCCTCAATAAACCCGAACAGGTTGATTCTTACCGCATCATCACCGAGCCGGTTCATGCTGCGGGCAGCAAAATTATTATGCAAATTCTGCATGCAGGACGCTATGCGAAGCAGGCTGACCTTGTTGCACCAAGCGCCATACGATCACCCATCAACAAATTCGAACCTCGAGAAATCTCACATGATGAGATTTTGCAAACTATTGAGGATTTTGCAAACTGCGCTGAACTTTCCCAAAAAGCCGGTTTTGACGGAGTTGAGCTTCTCGGCTCTGAAGGTTATTTCTTAAATGAATTTACCGCTGAGCGAACCAACCAACGTAACGATAAATGGGGCGGTAGTTTCGAGAACCGCACTCGCCTCCCGCTTGAAATAGTTCGGGCTATCCGTCGTAAGCTGGGGAGCGATTTCTTTATTCAATACAGAATGTCTGTGCTTGAGCTGGTAGAAGGTGGCTGGAACATTGAAGAGGCGCAACGCTTTGCCACTGAACTTGAGTCGGCGGGCGTCGATCTGATTAATACCGGCATCGGTTGGCACGAGGCCTCTATCCCAACAATCGCCATGGATGTCCCTCGTGCGGCCTTTAGCTGGGCAACCGGAAAAATAAAAGAGGCGGTCAACATCCCTGTGGCCGCTGCAAACCGTATTAACACCGTTGAGGTTGCCGAAGAGATCTTGCAACGAGGTGATGCGGATATGCTCTATATGGCACGACCTTTCCTCGCCGATTCCGATTTTGTGAATAAAGCCAAAGAAGGCCATTCAAATGAGATAAACAGCTGTATCGCCTGCAATCAATCTTGCCTCGATAACCTGTTTAATAACAAAACCGTTAGCTGCCTGGTCAACCCCCGCGCCTGCCATGAAACCGTTTACCCCCCCCTCCCAGCAACAGATAAACCGCAAAAAATTGCCGTGATTGGTGCTGGTGCAGCAGGACTCGCATTCTCCATTGAAGCGTCTAAACAGGGTCACAACATAACGCTATTCGAATCTGGGTCAACAATTGGTGGCCAACTTTTACACGCCCATAAAGTCCCTGGAAAAGAAGAATTCGATGAGCTGCTTCGATATTTTCAGGTGATGCTTGATAAGTACACGGTGAATTTACAATTAAATTGCCGAGTCGATGCTGGGCAACTCGAAGCTGGAAACTTTGATGCGATTATTCTGGCCTCGGGTATAAAACCTAGAGAACTTGATATCCCTGGCATTAAAAACAGCAAAGTCTTGAGCTATGAGCAGGTCTTTAGCGCACCAGAAAAAGTTGGTCAGCGGGTCATTATTATCGGTGCAGGTGGAATCGGCTTTGATATGGCAGGTTTTTTAACACACTCGAAAAGTAACGATACGCCTGTTCAGACGTTTAACAAAAATTGGGGAATTGACCCAACCGGGCTCGGCGAAGGTGGACTTGCAAGCAATCCCGCAAAAACCGAGAAACCTTCTCGCGATGTGACACTTCTACAACGTAAAGCAGGGCGCTTTGGGAAAACACTTGGCAAAACAACTGGTTGGATACACCAAATAGAGCTGCAAAAACGGGGTGTACAAATGATCGGGGATTTAAATTATCTAAAAATAGATGATGCTGGACTTCATATTGAGCAGGATGGAAAAAAACAGCTGCTTCCCGCTGACAACATCATCATTTGTGCCGGCCAGGAATCACAAGATGAGCTGACTGAATCACTCTCCAATATCACCCAGCAGGTATATCGCATTGGCGGTGTTAAAGAGGCACGAGAACTTGATGCCGCCCAGGCTATCCGTGATGGAATCCAGCTCGCTTACAGCCTTGGCCTGAAACAGTAACAGAGCAGGCACTAGTAGTATTCTATTAAAAGGGGACGTGGAGCCAGACCAACGGCCCTTTTGTATGTTTAGTCGGGCCATTCTGGAAGATATTAAAATGGCCAATTTTAAGAATTGCATGTTTGGTGACCGGCCATATTACGCCTGCCGTAAAGAGCGTAAGTGTTACAGAGTTTTGTCTGAAATCATAAAATGGCTCGACCTCTGCGTAAGGAAAAATTTTAGTCTCTCCTATAGACAATAAATGAGCAACTTGAAAGGTTGGGCGGTAACGAAATCCATTAGGAACATCCCCCTTTCTGTACTCAAGCCGTGAACGATGCATAAACCGCCAACCTTCGTGCTTGGCACGATAGGTGAATGAGCCCCTTATACGATGATCCTCCCCATGGCCGCCATCGGGTAACTCGGGTGAATATCCAAAATACCCCAGTCTCAAAATTGAGCCAGATTCAAGCTCTTTTCCAACACCAAGATAGATGATGTTACCTGAAAATTCCTCATAAATATTGCCTACTGCCGCGAGAACACGCATTCCATTCTCTAACTTTTTTTCCGCAGAAACAGTTATAAAATTAACGTCACTCTCTTTGGAAAAAACGTTAAAAGAGAGCAGTAACATCAAGGAGGCAAGAAAGAGTTCCAATCTAACGTGCATTAGAAATCTGTTCAACATAGAAGTCGGGGGAAAGGCACAAAGAGGCTCTAATTTTAACACCATTGGCGCAGCGCACCAATTGTGTTTTTGCTCGATTACCAGAGGCCGATATGTATAACTTACTTAGAACACTCATTTCCTTTACTTTACTTTCCTTCAGTACAGCCTTCCAGGCACACGGAGGGCCTTCCGGAGGAGGAGGCCAGGAAAACAGCTGCAGAGTTTATATAGAAGAATACGGCCTGATGGTCTCCGTATACCAACCTTCGGTTTCTGAACAAGACACCTACTGCTCCACCCTCCCCGCTTTTGCGGAGTCAATTGTTGTTTTTGAT
>QNFJ01000113.1 GCA_003646305.1 Gammaproteobacteria bacterium
CTTCGTGAATCATGTCTGTCCACTTAGCGGAAAAGAGCCCTGTAATTGATAGCCTTAGTAGAAGATCCCGTAACGGTGCGGGGTAAAGAACACAGGCATCAAATACGACGGTGTATTTCATTAATAGCCCATATCCAGCTCTTGTGCTTGAGCTGAAAGTTCGGCAAGTGCATCTATACTCTCTTTCATACGAGTTTCTTTATAGGACATCAACTCTTGGTAACGGACGCGTCGGTGGGTACCTGCTTTAGTAAAAGGAATTTCACCGGATTCAAGTAATTTTACTAAATGAGGGCGTGATACATTAAGCAAGTTGGCAGCCTCTTGAGTTGTTAACTCAGCATGGGTTGGGACGATTGTTACCGCATTCCCTTGTGCCATTTCGACAAGAATATCACGCAATAATGCTAGGGCTTGACGAGGAAGGATTAAATCATTTCCATCAAGACTCACTCGGGCACGTTCCGCATCGGGTATGTTTCCTAGAAGGCGGCTTAGTTCTTCTGCACTGGTTCGTGCTAATGAGGATGACTCGTTATCGGGTAATTTTTGAGGGTAAGCTGTCATTTTAGAGTTCCTAAAGCAGTTAATTAGTTAAATTCTATTCGAAATAAACGAAAAAGCAACTCTTATGTATAAAGAGTAGTCCCCAGCCTAACTCAGGCTTATGTCCGTTCATGCAAAATTCCTGTCAGTCATTCATTAGCGGGCACCGCTTATCAATCAGTTGTGAACGTGCGTAGGCTGCACGTGCTTTATCGCTATTTACGTGAGATAGCGCAAGCTCAGTGACTACATCTTGATAGTCTGTATTTTCCACTGACCAGTCCTTAAATGTAGATCTAAAGCCATGAGGCACAATCAATCTATTATCTTGATTTATATCTATATAGCCCACTCCATCAATGCTTTTCTGCTGTTTATGCATTCTTTCAACCAATGCTTTCACCGTCCTATCTGAAATAGGCCGGTCTCCTTTGATGATGAAAATGAAGTCACCAATTTTCGGAATAGATTTAAGTATTGCTATTGCTTGCTCGGGTAGCGGCACCATATGCTTTTTTGTAATTTTTGCTTTCGTGCGATTTGCAGGGATCGTCCAAATTTTTCTTTCATAATCAATTTCACTCCAACTACAAAACCGAACACCACCAGGTCTTGCTGCAGTCAGTATCTGGATACTGTAATGCGAGTGAAGCAATGCTTTCCTGCTTCCTTAGGTGACACCAAAATCCAGGAAGTTTTTCTATTTCTAAAGCTGGTTGATTACCACCACTGCCAATCGCATTGGGGTTGGTTAACACTTGTTCCAGAAAGCCTTTCCATCTAGCAGGGTTATCTGTTTCTCGCACCCATCTAGTCTTTGCTATGGCAATAATATCTTCAATTATCCTACGGACTCGCCCAGCTGTATCATTACTTGTATCCCAGATAGGGCGCAGTACCACCTCAACATCTTTCAGTTGAATATCAGAAACAGGTAGCTTAGCTAGTTTGGGTAGAATATGATTTTTTAGTCTTCCCACAAGCTGTTCAGTCTGTTTGGTGAATTCACCAGTTAATAGTGCTATAGCGAGCCGGATTATAAAACAAACTGTAGACGCTGGTTTTATTCGATTATACGACCCTAAAGCAAACCGAAAATCGTGGAAATATGTTCCCTTTTGGGCTTGATTACAATTAGAAAATCTCATTTTACGGTCATTTGATGGCTTGTTTTTAAGTCCATCATGGTGGGCAGAAGCCATGAAGAATAAGGTCATGTCCCCGTTGCCTCTTTTATGATGAAAGCTTTGCTAAATACCGATACAGCAAAGCTGCCTAATGTTACATTCGTTGCTTTAGAGATCGAGCGTGGGCTGAAAACCTGTTTTATTAACAAGGA
Source organism: Gammaproteobacteria bacterium (assembly GCA_003646305.1). GTDB lineage: Bacteria > Pseudomonadota > Gammaproteobacteria > Methylococcales > UBA2780 > UBA2780. Next base: position 1,886 of record QNFJ01000113.1, read on the forward strand.
GTTTTAATGACTAACAATTGGATGGTACGAGCCGGTCGTGGCGGTATTTATAGTGATGATTTCAAAGAGAGTAATTTAGTCGCCATTGGCTGGTCTGAGCTGGGTGATCTAACACAATACAAATCAGATAAAAGCTTACGTGAAAAATATCTGGCAACTTATGTGAACGAAAAGCCTGGTGCTACGGCCAATGCACTGGCGATGATCTTAAAGTTTAGAGACCAGATCAAAGCCGGTGATTATTTAATCAGTTATAACCCAGAAACAAGGTCATACCTCGTTGGGCGGGATAAAGGAGAATACAAATTCCAGCCCGGTACAGTCGGTGACTATGCCAATTTACGTTCTGTGGATTGGCGTGGAACGGTTAGTCGTGATGCGCTTTCACAGAAAACCAGAAATTCACTTGGCTCTACGTTAACGCTGTTTTCTATTAGTCAGCCTGTTATTGATGAGATTTTAGCGGTACTGGATGGTAAGCAAGCTTTGATCAAACAACCTTCTATTGAAGCGAAGGATATTGAGGTTACACAGCTTAAAGATGAAACAATTGCCCAGAGCCACGAGTTAATAAAAGATAAAATTGCAGCGCTAAATCCTGAAGAGATGGAGGAATTGGTGGCCAGCATTCTTAGAGCAATGGGATACAAAGCTAAAGTCTCACCTAAAGGGCCTGATAGGGGCGTTGATGTGATTGCTTCCCCTGATGGACTTGGCCTCACTCAACCCAGAATTAAAGCAGAGGTTAAACACCGCAGTGGTTCGATGGGTGCGCCCTCTATTCGTGGCTTTATCGGTGCCCTGCGAGAGGGTGACTCAGGTTTATTTATCAGTACAGGTGGTTTTACCCGTGAAGCGCGTTATGAAGCAGAGCGCTCCACCTTTCCGTTAACACTTGTTGATCTGGATGATCTCGCTGACCTGATTGTCAGTCACTACGAAAGTTTTGATTTAGAGGGGCGGGCCTTAATTCCTTTGGTCAGAATTTATTGGCCTGTTGATTGATAAAAAACCATATTGAGAGCAGCTAAGAGATAGCGCTCACATTTTTATTTGAGCAGACATTCAGATTTCTTTAAGAGTAGTGTTTTCAATAATGCCTCTATCTCTTTCGTGATAGATATCGGTTTCGCAAACAGTGCATTGCCACGTTGCTGAGGGAATCTCTTCACAGCACCCTCCTAAAGACCAAGTACCCTTTCTCAGTTTTTCTTCAAGTTCTGGTGTCATGTTGACCGTTCCCCTAAGAATTGAAGAAACCGGGCTTACACCACAAGCAGGACATTTTTTGGGTTTTCTACTTGCGAAGAAAATCTCCATCAACTAATACCCATAAAAGTAAAAATTCGGTATTACCTTTTTGGGCTAGTTATTGAGAAATTCTTCAAAAACAAACCTTTTAGCGGGAAATTCCTGCAAGATTGGTAAAAATCGGCTTCACACAGGCCTATTTAAGCATCACTAAAGAATAAACCGATGACCTAGTGTTCTTTTTTCATAAAAATCGCCTCACGCAATCCTCACAAAGAATTTGACTGGTTCAATGAGAACCAACACTAGACATCAAGGTTAGAAACTTCGAGCGCATTTTTTTCAATAAATTCTCTGCGCGGCTCAACCTCATCTCCCATCAACGTGGTGAATACTTCATCTGCTGTAATCGCATCTGCAATATTCACTTGAAGTAGGCGGCGGCTATTTGAATCAAGAGTCGTTTCCCAAAGCTGATCAGGGTTCATTTCACCTAGCCCTTTATAGCGCTGAATGTGCTGTCCTCTTTTCGCCTCTTTCATCAACATTGCAAAGAGTGCTTTAAAACCACTTACCGCTTGCTCTTTCTCACCCACTTTAACAAAGCTGTTGCCACTAAAAAGTTCATTTACCTTTTGTCCAAACTCAACCAGTTTTTTGTAATCTTGTGAGATAAAGAACAACGGTGGTATTTCGATTAAGCGCGTCACACCATGCTGTTTTTTGGTAATGATAACGACCGGCTCACCCTCAATTTTTTCAGTCAGGTTAATTTTGTAAGCAGCATTGAACTCTTTGTGGCTATTGAGCTCTTCTTCTGCTTCTTTTAACCAGCTAATCGCTTCTTCTTTATTCTCGTCTGTCATGCCGTTAAGCATCTCTTTCTTCATGCAAATCTCAAGAAAGTGCTCATCATATCGGCGTGCTAGGCGACTAATAATACTGTTAGTCTGAATATACTCTTTAACCAAGTTTTCTAGTGCAAGCCCTTGAATAGGAGGCTCTCCCTCATTACAGAATAGCGCCATCTTATCGAGTGCTAGATTCATCAGGTAGTCATTCAACTCACCATCATCTTTTACATAATGCTCTTGCTTACCTTTCTTTACTTTGTACAGTGGTGGCTGGGCAATATAGATATATCCTCGCTCGATCAGTTCGGGCATCTGCCTATAAAAGAAAGTCAGTAAAAGTGTCCGGATATGTGATCCATCCACATCCGCATCAGTCATGATGATAATACGGTGATAACGTAGCTTATCTGGGTTGTACTCTTCTTTACCGATACCACAACCTAAAGCGGTAATCAGTGTGCCTACCTCATCTGAAGAGAGCATTTTATCAAAACGGGCTTTTTCTACGTTGAGGATCTTTCCTTTCAACGGCAAAATCGCCTGCGTTCTTCTGTCGCGACCCTGCTTTGCAGAGCCACCGGCTGAGTCTCCTTCCACTAGAAAAAGTTCTGAAAGTGCCGGATCTTTTTCTTGGCAGTCGGCCAGTTTTCCAGGTAGACCAGCAATATCTAAAGAGGTTTTTCTTCGCGTAATTTCACGCGCTTTCCTTGCCGCTTCTCTCGCTCTTGCCGCTTCAATCATCTTACCGGCAATCATTTTTGCTTCGGTCGGATTCTCTTGAAGGTAGTTATTAAACTCTTCAACAATAGCCGACTCTACAAGTGGCTTCACTTCAGATGAGACCAGCTTATCTTTTGTCTGTGAAGAGAATTTTGGATCAGGTACCTTTACAGAAAGAACAGCCATCAAGCCTTCACGCGCATCATCACCCGTTGTTTGAACTTTATGTTTTTTCTGCAATCCTGAAGACTCAATATACTGGTTAAGTGTTCTCGTCAAAGCCGCTCTGAACCCTGCCAGATGTGAACCACCGTCTCGTTGCGGAATATTATTGGTATAACAAAGGATGTTCTCTTGATATGAATCATTCCATTGCATCGCCACTTCAACACCCACGCCATCCTTATCTGCATTAAAGTAAAAAACTCTATCAATTAATGTTGTTTTTTTACTATTTAATAACTCTACAAATGCAGTAATCCCCCCTTCGTACTCAAAAGTATCGTTGCGATCACTTCGTTCATCTTCCAATACAATTCGGACACCAGAATTCAAAAATGAGAGTTCGCGAAGCCGTTTTGAAAGAATATCATAATCATATTCAAGAATTGCGAATGTCTCTGAGCTAGGCCTAAAGGTTATTTTTGTACCTGATTGCTCTCTTTTACCTGTGATCTTTATTGCTTCTTGCGGCTCACCATCTCTATAAGTCTGGGAATAAACAGAGCCATTTTTGCTAATTTCCAACTCCAACTCTTCGGATAGAGCATTGACAACCGAAACCCCTACACCGTGCAAACCCCCAGATACTTTGTAGGCATTGTCATCAAATTTACCACCCGCATGTAACACCGTCATAATCACTTCAGCAGCTGACCGACCCTCTTCTGGATGTATATCTACAGGAATTCCACGTCCATCATCAGAAACACTAACAGAATTATCTGCGTGAATGACCACTTTGATCTCTTTACAAAAACCGGCTAACGCTTCATCAATGGAGTTATCAACAACCTCAAATACCATATGGTGAAGGCCTGTTCCATCATCAGTATCGCCAATATACATACCAGGTCTTTTCTTAACCGCTTCAAGCCCCTTTAACACCTGGATGTTTGATGAATCATATTCTGTAGAAGCATTCATAATTTTCTCAATTCTGTCTATGCATTGTTAATGCAACCTTGTTCCACGTGGAACGTTTTGTAATCCAAACCACTTAACGAGCTAAAAGCAGTTCTTTCAGTTGCTGTAATAAATATCTGTGACTTTATCGTCTTTAAATAATCAAAAACAAATTGCCTAACTTCTTTATCCAGTTCAGAAGAGAGATCATCAATTAGTACACACCCAGGATTATCAGCAGCATTGGCCATTATACCCGCTTGAGCAAAATTCAGCGCTAAAACCAGCAGCTTTAACTGACCTCTCGATAGGTGATTCTGAGCTAAATAGCCATCTAATAGAATGGAAAAATCAGCTCGGTGTGGACCATGTTGTGTAAAACCCGCACGTCTATCTGAATCTAAACCTGATTCTAAAGTTTTCTGAAGCCCAATTTTTTCATCCCAACCCGGTTTATACGTTAGTTTATATTCATTAAATCCAAAAAAATTCTTTGCTATATCTATGAAAGCCACTTCAAGTTGATGAAGATATTCCTTTCTAAATTGAGAAATAGATTGTCCAAAATAGGCTACCTCCCTATTCCATGAAGCAATTGAAACGATCTCTCCTGATCTCAATAATGCATTTCTTTGGCTTAATGCCCGCCGGTAATTACGCCAATCAATAAGAAACTGGTGTTCCACGTGGAACACTCCCCAGTCTATAAACTGCCTTCTACCAGAAGGACCCCCCTCAAAAAGTTGTTGGCTTCCTGGATGAATAAACTGAATGGGTAATAGTGAAGCAAGCTCTGACAACGACTTAATTTTAAGACCTGATATTTTTACTTCGGTCTCTTTAGCCTTTTTTCTAATCCCTATGGAGCGATTAAACAGTCCTTCCTGATTTACTTCGGCATAAACTGTTAGATCATCAGATTGATAGTTTATAACCTGATTGACTCTTGTAGTACGAAAGGATTTAGCTCGACCCAAAATATAAATAGCCTCAAGGAATGAGCTTTTACCACTGGCATTCTTCCCGTAGATTAGGTTTATTGTTGGAGAAAGGTCGATCGATGAATGCTTTATATTCCTAACATTATGGATAACAATATTCTTAAGGCTCATTAAAATCAGGCTGTCATAAGCGCATTGGCATTACGATAAATTTTGTAGAGCTATCGTCTATATTTTCAATCAGGCAGCTGCTATTCGTATCACTGAATGAAATTTTGACATTTTCTGTATCAACATTGCTAATTGCATCGAGCATGTAACTACCATTAAACCCAATTACGACGGGTTCCTCA
>QNFJ01000114.1 GCA_003646305.1 Gammaproteobacteria bacterium
AAACAACTGAGTGAACCGCACCAATTCTGGCGCAGGCCAACATTGCCATCACACCTTGTGGAATCATTGGCATATAGATTAGAACGCGATCACCTTTCGTGACACCTAGTCCTGCTAGAACACCAGCAAGTTTAGCCACTTCATCACGCAGTTCACTATAACTGTATGTTCTTTTGGTATCGGTAACAGGGCTGTCGTAAATTAAAGCAGCCTGTTCGCCTCGACCATTTTCGATGTGAACATCAAGAGCGTTATAACAGGTGTTGAGTTGAGCACCTTTAAACCAGCGATAGATGGGGGCTTTTGAATCGTCGAGAACTGCGTCCCATTTCTTGTCCCAATGAACGGCTTCTGCCGCTTCTGCCCAGAATTCTTCTGGATTGTTAAGCGAACGGTCGTACATCTCCTGATAATTCTGTGCCATCTGATTCTCTCCTAAGTGGTTGTTATTTTCGGTCAGTTATCATTATATTTGAGTGCCGAAATTAATTATATGCACGTTCAATTGTGCCCTATTTACTCTCTGCTTTCAAGCCAGACCTGCAGCCCTTGAGCGTTAAGGTCTATGTCGATTTTGAGGATTTCGAGAGCCTCTTTTTTTGTGGTTGGGCTCTTTTGTTTTTCAAGCTGTGCCAGCATTGAATTTTCCAGTCCATGAACGATATTTTGATACAGGTTTTCTTTGTCGGCAGCTTCTGCAAGGCCGGTATATTCATCGATGCGTGCGCGGAGTTGAGTAACCAGTTCCAGGGGGTTTTCGACCATACAAAAGTGGGTTAAATAGATCCGTTTTGGTTTTAATGCCATCATTTTATCAAGCGAGTGATGCCATGCTACCGGGTCGAACTGTACAGGCGTTGTGGGCGGGAAGATAAAAGGCCCTTCAGGACCATCGAATTCCCGGTAAGAGAGCCCAAAGGTATCGCCGCTGAAGATTCCCTCGCTCAATGCATCATAAATACAGAAATGGTGCCTTGCATGACCGGGTGTGTCGATAAAAAGTAGTTCCCGACCGTTGAGGGAAAGTTTGAAATTATCCCCTGCCTCAATTACTCGCTCAGCTGGAACAGCAACTAATTCCCCGTAGAGTTTATCGAAGGCTTCCTCACCGTAAACCACTTTTGCGCCAGCAACCAGCTTAGTTGGGTCGATCATATGGCGCGCACCGCGGGGGTGAATCACCAGCTTTGCATTGGGTAATGCCTCTATTAGCGTCCCAGCACCACCCGCGTGATCGAGGTGAACATGTGTCGGGATAATATACTCAACATCTTCTCGGGTGAGCCCTTTTTCGGCGAGCAAATCGAGTAGACGGGGTGTTGTGTAAGTCGTCCCAGTATCGATAAAAGCTGCTTTGCCATTGTGTTCAATGAGGTAACAGGAGGCCACCCCTGGGCGAACATAGAGAGTGTCGATGCAAGTGATACCGTGGCCGAGCTCGAAAATAAGTTGTGTCATGGTGCTGCTCTAAATTAAGTAAAGCAGCGATTCTACCCTGAACGATGTAAAATCAGAAACCGTAACGAATGGATGCAAACAGGTTGTTGTTTTGCTTGAATTGCCCGAAAAAAGTGTAGTCCTGCTTACCGATAAAGAAGTTCCCGCCGGCTTCTGCTGTCCAGTGATCGTCAATTTTATAATTTACTTTGGGTCGCAAGTAAGCGTCATTATCAGACGGTGAATAAAATACAAACAGTGACCACTGGAGATTTTGGTTGAGGGTGAGCCAGGTTAACCGTGTAGTCAACAGGTGGCGATATTCATCGCGCGAGTGGCTGCCGATCGGCAAGGTATCACGATAATTGTCATAATCCATTAACCATTCAAGGTAGTACTGAATGCCCATGGTAAGGTCTTTGATTAATTCTTGTTCGTAGCCCGCAAGAAATCGAAATTCACTGTTATTGATTAAGGGGTCATCACCGCTGCTGTCTTCTTTTGAGTCGTAATAACCCATCTCGATGTTAGCAATTCCTTTTGATAGCGGGCCGCGGGCGCTTGCACCATAAACAGCCAGTTCCGGGAAAGTTGCAAGTCCCGTTGTCATGTCAAACCCGCCGGGACTTTTCCAGTAACCGTCATAGCCATAAACTGCTAGCTCGTAAGCACCGACAGTTTGGTAGATGCGTACTGAAACCTCGGAGCCGTCAGGTTGATCGGTTTCTATCACGGCATTTTGACCAGAAATTTCCCCCATGACGGGGTTGTAATATGAAATCCTCCGGCCATCGATATAACGATCGGCATCAAACTTAGGATTGATAATCAGGTCAATGTTGGCGACGGAGGTAAAAAAAGAAGTTTTGATCGCATCGGAAGGAGCTTTTAAATATTCCTCGTCACGGCCAATAAAAAATGAATTCCAGTCCTTTGAGAACATGTCATTAATGAACAGTAGATCACCCGTTCCCCAGGTGAGAATCTGTCGGCCCAGTTTAATATCCAGAAGATCGACTGGGCTGAATTCGACATTGGCTTCTCGCAGGTCAAGCCAGCCAGTTCCCTGTTCGAGGTCGATATGGCGATCACGGTCTACGGTATCGTAAAGTAGGTCGGTAGTCAGGTTGGCCGTGAAGTGTTCGAACTCTTTTTGCATTTCCAGCTGGAGTCGAGTTTCACCGATAGAGGTTCCTCTTTCGTAGGGATCAGACTGAGTGCGGTGACCACCGCGAGCCTCCCAAAAGCCATTGATGGAGAAGGGCATCTCGCTATCATCTGTATTTGAAAAGGCGTCACTAGTTGAGCTTTCGTTTGAGAGGCCAGCGGGTAGCGATGGGGCGCTAGTCAGGCCGGCCGGCATTTCGGGCGAGTTATTGCTGCCAGATGAAAGTCCAGATGGTAGAGCTGGTGGCGCCGCCTGAATGGGCGAGGCCAGTGGCACAGCGATAAGGATAGTTAAAAGCGCACTCTTTCGTATCATTAAAGTTAACCTGGGTTTTACACTCAAGGGATCTGCGGTTAACGTAAATATTTCTTAGGTGCTTTGCGCAGAAAACGCTCTGTATAAATTTCTTTAGGTAGTCCTAAATTGTAACTAACTTTGCTGTACTCCATCAGCGTTGTGCTTTTTGTTTTCAGGTTTTCCATGCTGGATTTTGTAACCGTTGGGAACCCTTCAATGGTATCAACTTTGAGGGTTTTGTTGGTCCGATACAGTACGCCATTTTTGTCGTAGTATTCGGTCTGAATGGGCAGGAAAGTCTCTTTGTGGATATACATGGTGTAATAAGAGAATTCGACTAAATCAGGGTTAACGGGGGTGTTTTTGATGACGTAGTAGTTGTCATCGGTGCTAACCAGTTCATGGTGATCGTCTTCAAGATTACGGCCTGAGACATCCTCGTAATAGAAGTCAGAGCCGACAAAACTGGTCCGCTTGTCCGAAGAGGCGATCCGTTTAACGAGATCCAGTGCAGGAAGATAGAGCCAACGGTCATCATTGCCACCGGGGTGTTTCCAGACCATGAAGACCATTTTATTCACATCAGCGGGGCGACTGAAATAGACGTACATTTTCTGGTCGCCTTTGTAGGCGTTGTTTTCTAGTGAATCGGTTTGAGGCTCATCGGTTCTTAAAATGACAAACTGGCGTGAGCGCTCGCGCCCTTGCTCGTCAGTGATGGTCATCTTTACCTTGGCTTTACCATCTTGCCCTTGATAATAGGCAACATAATTGGTTCGATTCACAATCTCATCAGCCGTAGGTGCTGCGATGGCGCCGTTTGTTGCAGTGAGTATTCCTACGCTCAGAAGCGCTGTTGTTAATCTGTTCCGGACTGTTTTTTTCATTATTTATCCTCTGTTATTCCTTTGGCCTGTAGACCGGGGAAAAGAAAGCGCTCAAGCAGTGTAATCATAGCAGGCAGGATCATCAATGATGCGATGCCTGCTAAAAAGAGAATAGCAGCGATAAAGATACCGACAGTTTGATAGGGAACCAAAGGGGCTGCGAGTAATGGGAGGAAGCCAAAGCCGACAACAATGACATTGCGACTAATAGCGCGAGCGGGTTCTCCAAACATTGGACCGACTGAGGCTTTCCACGAGCCGATTTTATTGACGGTTTCACGTGAGCGGGCAAGAAAATGGATAGCATAATCGACAGCAAGCCCCAGGCTGAGTGCGCTGAGAATCGCGACGGGCATATCGTAATCTTTACCAATCAAGCCGATAACACCATAGATTAAGCCGACGGTGACGGTGAGAGGAATCATCGCAAGAAGACCCCAGAGCAGTGATCGGAAGAGGATCGTCATCATGATCAGAACCACTAGAAAGCTGCCAGCAAAGGATTCAATCATGCCGTTAACCATTTTTTCCTGCCAAGCGACATTAATATGGGTTAGCCCAAACCAATTGGCTTCAATGCCCATTGGCGGTGGGTTTTTCTTCATCCAGGCTGCCAGTGACTCCTCAACGAATGACATGTCCTGGTTATCACCACTTTTAAGTTGCAACCAAAGACTGCTCTTACGGTAGTCCGGGGTGACAAAATGCCAGAGATCCTGCGGGCGATGGCTATTCTGGTAAGTGATTAATGTCTGTGCCACAGCGTTTGAAGTTTCAGGTATACGGAACTCTTTTTCATCACCTAGAAGCAGTTCTCGGTGCACTGTTTTGACAACGTCTGTAAGCGAATTGGCTTTGCCGACCGCATCAAGACTGGTCAGGTAGGTTTGCATTTCTGCCATATATTCAAGTAGTTCTGGCTGCTTGAACAGCTCACTCCGTTGGCGTTCGCTGTCAATAAAAAGTTGCGCTTGATCCCATGCGTCAAACTCATCATCGGGCGCATTGTCGAGTTGCTCATTCAGGTAAAGCGAAAGAAGACTGGCTTGTTTGGCGGGGGAGTCAGGAACCGTATTGCTGATTTGCTGGATTTTCTCTGCGAGTTGAGTAAAAACCAGTTCGACGCTGGGAACCTCTTCTGCTGAGAGTTTTGTAATTTTACGTTCCATGCGAACAAGTTGATCTTTGCTTTCGCTGTTGTTGGCCGTGTAGGCGGCAGCTTGTTCCAGTTCTAAATAGGCCATATAGGTGCCCGCAAAGTGTTTGTTCATCACTCTATCGGCAATACGGATTGAATGGTCGGGACCAAACCATTTAATGGGGTTGTCGTTGATATTGATTTTGCTAATGCCATAGCCAGCAACACCGGTGGCAACCAGTGCCATAACCAGAATAAGGCGAAACTGTTTGTAGATCCCATTGCCTGCAAATTTGAGAAAGCGGCCCATTGCGGTTCGTTCTTCCTTCTCTTCGTTGCCCCCACCATGATTAGCGAAAGCCGCCAGTTTTTCCTCCGGGATAAACATGATGAAGGCTGGAATAAATGTGATTGTCCAGAACCAGGCAAAGAAAACACCAATGGCCACAAAGATACCGAACACCTGCACGGGTGGAATAGGTGTCAACGCAAGTGAAGCGAAACCGGCGATTGTTGTGAGTGTTGTAAAAAGCATTGGTGCAAATAGTGTTTTCATCACCTCAATCAAAGTTTTGCGGCGATCCTTTATTTTTGGGTAGCGATCAAAAAAATCAGAGAGTATGTGGATGGCATCGAGAACCGCAATAGGCATGATGAAGATCGGGATCATCGAGCTCATGATGTGAATGGTATTGCCGGAAATAATCAGCAGTCCCATTGTGGTCAGGGCGCAGACCATTGCAATAATCATTGGAGAGACAACAAAGATAAGCTTTTTGAAGAACCACCATAGTAGAAGGAAAATAACCAGCATCGCCAGAGGAGCAGAGATGGCCATTTGGTAAAACATCTCGACCCCAAATGTATCTTCAGCAACGGGCAGGCCGGTAATGTAATAAGACTCTTCTGTTTCACCCCATTCATCAATTTTATTGAGTAGCGCTTCGCGAACCTCGTAGCTAAGGTGCTTGTCTGTAAGTGGTAAATAAAGTGCTATTGCCTTGCCATCCTCACTGACAAGTGTTCCTTTTAGAAAAGGGATGTTCATTGCGCGATCTCTGACTGCAAGCGCTTCTGTTTGAGTTGTAGGCGGCTCTGGCATTAGCCAGCTGAATTTGACTGAGCCGAGTCCGCCCTGTTCGATATTTTCAACGGTGGAGGGGGCGATCATATCCACTTCAACAACACCCGCCTGTAGTTCTGGATTTTCTTTGTCAGGCCATGAGAGTGTTTTGGCAAATTCGGTTAACTCAAAAACACGGCTGAGGGTTTCTGGCGTATAAACACCATTATCGGTTTTGTCATTAACGACGCCAACGACGACGATATCATTGAGCGAAAACTCTTTTTTCATGCGGTTATGAAAAAGGCGTACCGGCTCATCTGGCGAGAGCATATTTTCTGGGTCGGTATCGACGGTCAGAGGTTCGAGTGAGCTAAATGTCTTTGGCCAGATAGAGGGCAAAACAGCCAACATGATGATGAGTAGAGTCGAGATCCACATCATACGGCTAATAGTATTGGGCTTATTTACGGCGAACTTGATAAGTGGATTGACGTCGCTGTTGTCGCTTGGTGAGGTCATCTTTGCTACTGTCCCTTTGTGGTTTTTGTTCTAAAAAAGCCGATCCATATAACCGTTTGAAATATGGGTATATTTGTTTGCATAATTTAGCATTTGCTAATATGATTCGCAAATCGAAAAAACATTGTTTTTATAGCTAATAGATTACTTCAATATGTATTTGGAGCGGTAAAATTGAAAAGCTCGATGTTATTTACATAATAAATAAAACCCTGGACAAGGGTTGAATAGAAATAATTAAAATAATTCAGAGGAGAATAAATATGGCTCGTATTGTAGTTTTAGGTGCTGGTATCGGCGGCGTCCCAATGGCCTTCGAAATGAAGGAAAATGCACGTCCTGAAGATGAAGTTATCGTTATTTCAGATAGCCCAACTTTTCATTTTGTCCCATCGAATCCCTGGGTTGCGGTAAAATGGCGGACTGCCGATGATATCAAGGTGGAGTTGGCTCCTGTCTTTCAGAAAAAAGGGATTACCTTTATCCAGCAGGCGGCGACGAAAGTTGACCCTGAAAATAACTGTATTGAAGTGGCTGACGGTACAAAAGTTGACTATGACTATTTGGTCATTGCAACT
>QNFJ01000115.1 GCA_003646305.1 Gammaproteobacteria bacterium
ATTGCACTGCAATTGACCGCAATAAATGGTTTTTTAGATCTGGGACTAGCGGCATGAACGGCTCGTGCTAACAGTTCTTTACCCGTTCCACTTGCCCCTTCAATAAAAACACTCATTTGTAACTGCGCCACTCTTTTGGTCTGATTGAGTAACTCGTTCATCAGTGAGCTACGCGTTACAATCTCTTCGCGCCACTGCTCATTAGGCTCTTCTGCCTCGGTTGCGCCAGAAAAACGAACAGCATCCTCTATTTGTTGAACTAGCTCTTTACTATCAAATGGCTTGGTTAGAAAACCAAAAACACCTTTACGAGTCGCATTGACTGCTTCTTTTATCGTCCCGTGGGCCGTTAAAATAATTACCGGTAGTGTGGGATATTGTTGATGTACAACATCAAATAGCGCCAGACCATCCATCCCCCCCATCTGTAAGTCAGTCACAATTACATGAGGCTTAAAGAGAGGCAGTCTGCTCAGCGCATCTTCGGCTGACAGCGCCGTCTGTAGTTCAAAACCTGCTGCAGTCAAGCGTATAGAAAGCAACTTGAGCAGGCTTTCGTCATCATCTACAAGCAATACTTTTATCGCTAACATATTAATTAATCTCTTCTATTAAGCGCTTTTTCAATTGATTTAATCGCTTCAAGCTTGAGTTCCAGTACGGTGGCCTTTTCCTGAGATTTGCTTGCCCTCGATTTTAAATTGAGGGCATAGCGACTCACGCCTCGTAACCTTTTTAAAAGTAGTGTTTGGTAATCGATCACTTTAATCAGCTGTTCATCGTTCGTAATCTTGTGAGCATCTTCAATTAGCGCAATGGCTTCAGAAGTACTCCCACAACCGGGAGTGACCGCAATTGCGTAAGACAATTTCAACTTATGCAGGAGGTTATTTTCTATTTCTTCCTTCTGAAATAGTTCCCCACAGACAATAGAACGGTCCTTTGGTGGTTTTTGCGCGTATTCACCAAAAAAGTGCTGTAACTGCTCCAGTGTTGTCGGCTCATATTTCTCGGTTAACGGTTCATGCCCTAAATTTGACAAACTCGCGCAGCCAGAAAGCAGCATCAATATCCCTAGTACAGTGTAATGTCTAATGGCCATAAATTGCTCTAGCGTGGTTCCAGCGGAAGTAAGAGCACAAACCTTGCCCCATTTTTATAGTTAGCATCCACTTTTAATGATCCTCCATGAGCCTCGACATAATCTTTCGCAATCGCCAAACCAACACCACTCCCCTGCACCTGAACATCTCCTCGTGAACGCCCTTTAAAAAAAAGATCAAATACCCGCGATTGCTCCTCTTCAGCAATACCAGGACCTTGGTCTGATATCTCGATTAAAGCGCTATCTTCCTGACGTTGGGACGAAAGCACTATTTGACCACTTCGAGGTGAATACTTAACCGCGTTGGATAACAGATTATCAATGATAACCTTTAATTTCTCTCTATCCGCAAAAAAAACAATCGATTCCAGCTCTTTTTTTAAGCTGATTTCTTTTGATTTGAACTGAATTTTATAGCGCTTAATCATCCCGTTTATTAGCTCTTCCAATTCAATATGTTCTATATTCAGGCTACTTTTTTGCGAATTCAGATGGCTATAATTGAGGATATCTTCAATCAAATTATTCAAGTGAGCGCTACTTGATTGAATGATTTTTACGATCTCCGCCTGCTCACCATTCAGCTCTCCAACCACCTCATCGACGAGAAGCCCGCTTCCTTCGTTAATCGAAGCAAGTGGTGTTTTAAGGTCATGGCTAACGTGCTGTAAAAACTTCTGATTATCTTGCTCAAGTTTTCTTAATCGCAGCCTCAACCAGTCCAGCCTTTGTCCAAGGTATTCAAGATCCTGGGGCCCTGTAATACTGATTTCACTTGAAAAATCCCCCTTCCCCATCTTCTTAATCGAACCATCCAGTTGCCGAATAGGGCGTGCGATCCAGTAGGTGAAGAAAAGAACCAATAAAACAGAGGCCGGCAATAAAAATGCCGAATGTGTCAAAATCCTCTTTTGCACTTCCGTCGATGCTTTATTGAGTTGAGATACCTCCTGATTAACGAGCTCACTACTGGACAACCAGAGCTCTCTTGCTATCTCATTCATTACCGAGAAGTTATCAATTCGCATAACAACCTGTTGCTTACTCTCTTTCTTTACAGGCTCTATCACTTCAAACAGTGTTTTTTCAAGCGCTGCCAGTTCGGCAAGATTTTCTCTAGATTCACCCTCAATTTTCAAAGCTAACAGCTGTTTTGATGTTTTCAAAAACAGTTCTCGTTGATCTTGAAAGGCATTTAAAAAGTCAGCATCGTCCAGGACCTGGTACTGGCGTAGACTCCTCTCCATATCTGTCAGATTCTCCATCAGCATGCGGCTCCCCTGCGTCATTCGAACTGCACGATAAACCGCCTTCTGACTGAGATCCGCCAGCTCATCAACGGAGTAAACGGCCGAACCAACCGCCAAAATCAATGGCAAACCAGCAAGCAAAAAACCGACTAAAACAAGTCTCGCCAGCGAGTTAGGATTGAGTTTCTTTAAAAATCCGGAGTTACTCACAACTTTAAAACCATTGCTATTGAAATTTTCGTATAGAGAATCTAGATATTAAAAATCCAGATCGAATAGAATAAACACACAGATTACACACCATACAGGTAATAATCATGCTCGAAGAGCTTTTTACAAACAACAAAAACTGGGCTGACCAGATGAAAGAAAAAGACCCCAAGTTTTTTTCAAAGTTACTGGAGCAACAATCACCCGAATATCTCTGGATAGGCTGCTCCGATAGCCGTGTTCCTGCTAATGAGATTGTCGGCATGCTGCCGGGAGAGCTTTTTGTCCATCGTAATGTGGCTAATGTTGTTATTCACACCGATCTGAACTGCCTCTCGGTTATGCAATATGCAATTGATATTCTAAAAGTTAAACACATTATCGTTTGCGGCCATTATGGTTGTGGCGGTGTTGCCGCCGCTCTACGTCATCATGACCACGGTTTGATTGATAACTGGTTGAGAAACATCAAAGATATCTATCAGTCCTACAGCAGAATGCTCGATAAACTGCCTGAAGAAGACAGGCTTTCACGCCTGTGCGAACTCAATGTCATAGAGCAGGTCTCCAATGTTTGTCATACAAATATTGTCCAGAATGCCTGGCTTAAAGGACATGAGCTAACGGTTCATGGTTGGATCTATGGGATTAAGGACGGCATTATCAAGGATCTTAAAATAAGCTGTAATACCGTCGAGAAAATATCCGCAATTTATCGAATTAAAAAATAGCCGCGAGCCACGCCTAAAGTTTCCCGATGGCTTCCGCAATAGTCGGAGCGAGTTGTACGGAATTAGTCGAATGAGGAACGCTGTCGCTACTAGCGATTTTATTAACACCCAAATCCCTCAATGCCTGTTCCGAGTTACCCACAAACAGCGCATGACTCACCAGAACACTAATTTCGTCCACACCCACCTCTTTAAGCCTCTCTACGGCTCCCATCAGGGTCTTCGCGGTGCTTGCTACATCGTCCACAATAACAACATGGCGGCCACTCAACGAAACATCAGGAAGTTGAATAGAAACTTCTTTGTCTCCCATTCGCTTTTTCCGTGCGACGCCATAATCTAGCCCTCCCCTTATCGCGATCTCTTCAACCCATTGCAGAGACTCTTCATCCGGACCCAGTATAAAGGGATTGTTACTCACATTTAAAAGGTAATCACCAAAAAGGCCGGTTGCGGTCAGTGCAATTGCATTCTCAATCGGAACTGCCTCATTTAGCTGTTTTATTCTGTGTAGATGCGGATCGACGGTAATCAGATCATTAAAAAGCTCGGAAAGCATACCTCCCAGTAGTTTTTGGCTAACAAGCTCACCCGGAGTAAATGCTTTATCCTGTCTCATGTAGCAAAGATAAGGTGCAACCAGGGTTAACCGTTTTACCGAGCGGGCTTTTAATTCGTGTGCAACTAGAAACAGCTCAACCAGCTTCTCATTGGGATGGTTTAGTGTTCTAAAAAGAACAACATGATCATCTAACTCAACAGGTAATGTTATTTTGCTTTCTCCATCTGGAAATGAATGCAGCAAAATCACTCTACAGGGCACCGACAGCTGCTCAGAAAGCTGGTTCGCCTGAAGAAAAGAGTCAGGAAAGGCTAAAACAATCATCAAAAATCCACGAAGACAGATGGAATGTCCATCTTATCACCAATTACGTAACCCGAATTGGTACCAACGAACTCGTAGGCAAAGTCATAATTGGACTGGTGTTCTGCATACACACGGTAAAGTGGCTCTCCTTTCAAAACCGACTCGCCTAACTTCCGGTAAAGGTCAACACCCGCACCCTTAAATATAGGTGCCCCCGCTAAACGCGCCACTTGAGCCAAAAAGTAGTTATCTATATTGACCACCACGCCCTTTTCTTTCGCGCGAACCTCAAAGGAAAGCTTTCCTGGCTCATATTCTTCTAGCTGCCTTCCTTGTTCTTCAATAATTCTATTCATTTTTGCTAATGCCCGGCCTGAGTCAAGAATCTCTCGGGCGATCGCATAACCCTGCCCGCCTCTGACATCGGGGTCAAACTCAAGGACCCTTCCTGCCAGGCGTAATGATTTCTCTCTCAAATCAACCGGTGCGTTAGGTGAATTCTGCAAAATCTGCATGACATCGCGCGTTTCAAGAACGGGGCCAACCCCATTACCAATGGGTTGTCTGCCATCGGTAATCACTGCTTCCAAATGAAGGTTCAGCCTGTCTCCAACGTACTCAAAAAGTTTACGCAGTCGCATTGCATCACGCATATGGCGGACTTTGGCCGTTGCTCCAACAGGTATATCCAGTAAAAGATGCGTTGCCCCGGCCGCCAGTTTTTTTGACAAAATTGAGGCAACCATCTGTCCCTGAGAGTCGATTCCTAACGGCCTTTCAACCGAAATAAGCATGTCATCTACCGGTGCTAAGCGCGTTGTTCCACCCCATGCGAGGCAGCCTCGTTCAGTTCGAACCAGTTTTTCCATCCTTTCTGGTTCTAGCTCAATATTGGCAAGCACTTCCATCGTGTCAGCCGTACCTGCTGGAGAAGTAATCGCACGGCTTGAGGTTTTAGGAATAAGCATGCCATGCGCTGCCACAATCGGCACAAGCAGCATCGAGGTTCGATTCCCAGGAATCCCGCCAATGCAGTGTTTATCTGATACTAGCGGCTCATTCCAGTTGATTCTCTCTCCCGATTCAAGCATCGCAATCGTGAGGGAGAGTACTTCATCACGGTCAAGGCCATTCTGTCCCGTTGCGACTAAAAAAGCGGCCATCTCCATTTTTGAATAACGACTTGAAACGATATCCTGAGTAATCTCTCGATAATCGCTAAGCTCTAATCGCTCGCCTTCAATTTTGCGCCGAACAGCATCCATTGAAGAGGGTGGTTCAGCCTGAGCAACACGAACTTCTTCACCCTCAGCAGCACCTAGCTGGCTAAATGCCTGCTCCGAAAGCCCTAACTGTCCAGGGCCAACAATTGCTTCATCATCGACAACATTTAAGACGGCCTGTATCTGCTGACCGTCCATGAAAACCGTTATTTTTGCTAATGCCTGAAAACCTTCCGCTCGATAAACCAGACAATCTCTGTGCAGGTAGGCAACATTTTCTCGATAGGTATCAATTGCGAGACGGCATACCTTTAATCGAGAAGAGATAAAATTGCTATTCATATTCATAGACCCTCAACCCTCCTAGTCCTCGCCTTGATCGGTGAAGACATTCTGCAAAATGCGACCCGCCAGGCGGGAGAATGGCAACGTTTGTATCCAGACGCTTCCTGTTCCTTTCAAGGTCGCCAGAAACATCCCTTCCCCTCCAAAAAACATTGATTTAAGCCCGCCAGCAGATTCTATGTCGTATTCAACACCCTTTGTGAAAGCGACTAGACAACCGGTATCCAGGCGCAAGGTTTCATCATTAAGTTCTCGTCGGATAAGTGCCCCACCAGCATGCACGAATACCATTCCATCACCCTCCAGCTTTTGTAGAATAAATCCCTCCCCTCCAAAAAAACCTGCTCCCAACTTTCGATTAAAAGTGATGCCCACTTTTGTTCCTAATGCGGCACAGAGAAACGAGTCTTTTTGGCAAATCAATGTGCCATCAAGCTCTGAGAGATTAAGTGGAATTATCTGGCCCGGAAAAGGTGCTGCAAAGGCTACATGACGAGTTTTATTGCCCTCATTTGTGAAGTGCGTGAGAAAAATCGATTCACCCGTTAACATCCGCTTTCCCACCCCCACCAGCTTCCCGAAAAAACCGCCTGTCGCCTCTGAGCCATCGCCCATCCTGGCCTCAAACGCGATATCTTCTTCCATATAATTCATCACGCCGGCTTCCGCAACCACTGTCTCATCAGGGTCGAGCGCAATCTCCACCATCTGGATATCGTGACCAATAATTTCGTAATCAATTTCATGGCTTTTCATTTTCTAAACCTCATTTAAACGACTCTAGTCATAATCACCAAAATAGCGTTTAAGGACTTAATTCCCCAATAATCGTGACATAAAAAAAAGATACTTTCGAGTATACTCAGATATTCATAATGATTGACAATAAGCGATGAAAAACTCCGCAATACTTTTAATAACCTGTCCAGACCAGCAAGGCCTCGTATCGGTCGTTGCTAACCTGCTGTTTAAATACAACGGCAATGTCCTCCACGCTGATCAACACATCGACACCGAAGAAAAGCTCTTTTTTATGCGCGTTGAATGGGATCTGGAATCATTTTCAGTCAGCATAGATGAGTTTAAAAAAACCTTTGCGGTAATTGCTAATCGGCACCAAATGAAATGGCGACTTGAGTGTTCTGCGGAAAAAACTAATTCCGCTATTTTTGTCTCAAAACAGGATCATTGTCTCGCTGACCTTCTCTACCGAAATCGCGCAGGGGAGCTAGCCTGCGATCTGAAACTAATCATTAGTAACCATGCAGATACCGAGGCGCTTGCTAACTTCCATTCGATCCCATTTCACTACATTCCCGTTAATAAAGAATCAAAAAAAGAAGCCGA
>QNFJ01000116.1 GCA_003646305.1 Gammaproteobacteria bacterium
CCCGGATTTGAAGGCGAGAATTCTACATGAACCAGTTAAAAAGGCAAGTAGATCTGCCTTGAAAACAGGTTAATTTGTCAGCTTTTTTTTAAACAGCAAAAAACCTGAGAATATTCGCGCTTATATGTATCGCGTTGGATCACTAACGCCTGCCTCAGCGAAGCCAGTAGTTCTTAATCGGCAAGCATCACAGACACCACAGGCGGCCCCTGATTCATTAGCTGAATAGCAGGAAACTGTTTGTGTGTAATCAACACCCAGTTCGAGCCCTTTCTGAATGATTTCCGCTTTGCTCAAATTGATCAGTGGTGTATGAACAGTGAAGTGCGCTCCCTCCACTCCCGCTTTTGTAGCCAAATTTGCTAGTCTCTGAAAAGCTTCAATAAACTCTGGGCGGCAATCAGGATAACCCGAATAGTCCACCGCATTAACACCAATAAAAAGATCACTAGCACCTAGCACTTCTGCCCAACCCAGTGCCATGGAGAGAAAAACGGTATTCCTTGCTGGAACATAAGTGACGGGAATGCCCGCTTCAGGGTGGTCTGGAACACTGATTCCATGGTCAGTTAACGCTGAGCCACCGATACTCCCCATTCCGAGCGTAACAACCTTGTGCTCAACAACGCTGTACTGTTTCGAAATACGTTTTGCGAACTCCAGTTCTGATTTGTGCTTTTGCCCATAATCAAAACTAATTGCGTAGCACTCGTAACCTTTTTGACGAGCGATCGCCAGTACTGTTACCGAATCCAATCCGCCAGATAGCAAGATAATCGCTTTTTTCATTCTTTTATTTTCCCGGGCTCTCACCCCAAAGTACTTTATGCAGTTGAAGCTGAAAGCGGACAGGTAACTGATCTCGTAATATCCAGTCAGCCAGCTCTGCAGGTGACTGCTTGCCCATGCAGGGCGAGAATAATACTTCACAGAGATCACTTAAACCCTGTTCTTCAGTTACCTTTTTTGCCCACTGGTAGTCCTGTTTTGAAGCAATCACAAATTTAACCTCATCACGAGCCGTCAACGAATCGATATTGGAGAAAAGATTTTTGTCCATCTCTCCGGAACCGGGCGTTTTCAGATCCATTACCTTTTTGACCTGCTCATTAACAGCTGAAACATCAAGTGCACCACTGGTCTCAAGAGAGACCTGATAACCTTTTTCTACCAGAGCATCCAGAAACATCAGACACTCTTTTTGAGCCAGCGGCTCTCCACCTGTAACGGTTATATGGCGTGTTTTATAATGAGTAATCTCTTCCAGAATCGCTTCAATGGACCACTTTTTGCCACCTTGAAAAGCATAAGTGGTATCACAGTAGACACAGCGCAAAGGACATCCTGTCAGGCGTATAAAAACAGTAGGGAGCCCAACTGTTGTGGACTCCCCCTGCAAAGAGTAGAAAATCTCGGTCAGGCGTAATTCAGGCACGAATTAGTGCTTTTCCTGCTTCATCCTAAGTAGGCGATTTTCTGCCAGACGTGCTGCGCTTGAGTTCGGGAACCGGCTAACGACTTCTGTTAGCTTCTTTCGTGCTGTTTTCCAGTTTTTAAGCTCATAGGCGATGTACCCCGTTTTCAAAAGTGCGTCAGGGACTTTTTGGCTATCTGGAAATGAAATGATTACTTTCTCAAACTCATTATTCGCCTCTGAAAAAGCTCTTGTCACATAATAGGTTTCAGCCAGCCAGTAAGTTGCGTTGTCGGCGTACTCACCTGAGGGGTAGTTCGATAGAAATGCTGTGAACTGCTTTATAGACTGCGAATAACGCCCCTCTTTAAGGGTGTTAAAGGCACTTTGATAGGCTTTTCTCTCCGCAGCAAGGTTGGTTGAGACTTGAGCAACCACTTTCGGCTTAGAAGAACCAGCAGCACTATTTTGTGCTTTTGGCGCAGCGCCCGTTTGAGGTATAGAAGAACTCTGCCCAACGGACATGCCTCCATTACCTTCTAATGGCTGCAGACGGCGATCCAGGTCGAGATAAATATCTCGTTGCCGCTTCTTCACCCCATCCATATTGTAAGTCAGCTCTTCAAGTTCACCCCTAAGCGCCTGAACTTCGCGCTTGAGCCGCTCAACCTGGCGATACATATCAAGCACCATTTTAGTTGATCCCTGAACTGAACTGGCATCTTGACCTGCAGCAAAGCGGGCACTCCCACCGTCTACAACTGGCGGAAGTGGCTGTGCAGCCTGGGCAAAACTGGCCATACAAGACAGTCCCAGAACAATGGCTTTACCTGCCTTCATAAACTACTCACCAAAATAGATAATTTCAACACGACGATTTTGTTCCCATGACAGCTCATCATGTCCATAGCTTAACGGTTTTTCTTCACCATAACTCATCACCTGAACCTGATTAGGTGAAACACTCTGAAACTTCATTAGATCAGCAACCGAATTCCCTCGGTGCTCGCTCAATGCGATATTGTACTCTCGCGACCCGCGCTCATCCGCATGGGCTTCTAGGACAACACTCTTATCTGGATTAGCCACAAGGTACTCAGCGTGAGCGGCTACAACTGGAAGATACTCTGCAGCAACTTCGCTGCTATCAAATGCGAATTTAATAACTCGTGTACCACGTGGATTGGCTGGGTCAAATACTGAGTTTCCGGCATAAGCCCCGGCACCATATGTCTCTCCACCATCAATTCCTGTTGTCGAAGCACCCGAATCATATCCATTGCCCGCGCCCCCTTCACCGTCGGTAGGGCCTGATTCGCCTGACCCCGTCGTTCCACACCCTGACAGAACAAAAACACCAATAAAAATAAATAACGCCGCTTTAACAGATTTCATTATACTTCCTCTTTCTTCTATTTAAATGGAGACCAGGCCGGATCCCGAACCTCACCACCTTTCATAACCAACTTCTGATGAACTCGGCCGTCCGCAGAAACCGCTGCCAACAACCCTCTTTCTCCTTTCTTTGCCGCATAGAGAATCATGCTTCCATTCGGCGCAAAACTGGGGGACTCATCAAGCCTCCCCTTTGTCAGCACCTGTAGAAGTCCCGAATCAAGGTCTAGTACAGCAATTCGATAATCCCCCCCCTGACCATGGATCATCGCCAGGCTTTTTCCATCAGGTGAAAATACCGGGCGGGCGTTATAGCTCCCTTCATAGGTTAATCGCCTCGCTTTTCCACCCTGTACGGGAATCTGATAAATCTGTGGCTTACCACCACGATCGGAGGTATAGGCAATCGTCCTTCCATCTCTCGACCAGGCTGACTCGGTCTCAATCGAATAACCTTTAGTTAGCTGGCGAAGTGACCCGGTTATCAAGTCGAGTATATAAATATCTGCACTACCACCAACCGATAGTGTCATCGACAATTTGCTACCATCTGGTGACCAGGCTGGCGCGCCATTAATGCCTGGGGCAGAAGAGACCCGCTCTCTTTTACCACTAAAAACCGTCTGAATGTAAACTGCAGAGCGATGCGCCTCAAAAGAGACATAAGCAATTTTTTCCCCATTCGGCGACCAGGCGGGAGACATAATTGGCTCAGCTGAGGTGGTGATTGTCTGCGGATTAAAACCATCTGCGTCAGCCACCTGAAGCCTGTATTGAGACTTGCCTTTTCCTAGCCGCTTGACGGTCACATAAGCGATCCGAGTAGAAAAAGCGCCCTTTTGTCCAGTCAGGTGCTCGTAGACCATATCGCTGATACGATGCGCTGTATGCCTGAGTGACTTAGCTGAAGAGGGCATGCTGTAACCAGCCAATTGTTCACCTTTGTAGACATCGAACAACTGAAACTGAATCACAAACTGCCCTGCACCCGTCTCCCTGATCTGTCCAATTAAAAGATTGTCCTGCCCCAGAGCCTGCCAATTACGAAAACGAATCTTTGTCGCATCGGTCGGTTTTGTCAGCATATCGCGCGTTGGTAGCGCTTTAAAACGGCCGCTTCGACTTAAATCCGCTGCGACTACAGCGCCAATATCAAGTGGTGCCCCGGCAGCCATGCCTTGCCAACCAAATGGGACGATCGCAATGGGCGCAGCACCTTCAATGCCTTCTGTTATCTCGATTTCAAGCGCGGCAAGAACCGGTGTTGGCAAAATAATCAGTAACAGAAATAGTCGCTTTAACATAAGTTACTCTTTGGGATTAAAGTTCAGATCAAGTGTTCTAAAGTAGCTAAATAATGTTGGGTCTTCTGGTATAGGTAATGGTGAAGCTTTAAGTACCGCCACCTCGACAGACCTGTCAAATAACGGATCACCACTACTCTTTGTCACTGTTGCGTCCATCACGCTACCACCCGGAATCAATTTAACGCGGATTTTACACGATAAACCGCTGGTTGATGTAGATGGTTTAAGCCAGCTGCGCTGAATTTTTTGGCGGATGACGTCCCGATAACTCACCATTGCTTGCTGAGCTCTTTTTTCTGCTGCCATCCTTTTTTGTAGTGCTAATTCACGGGCTTTCTGCTCTTTTTCAGCCTTCTCACGCGCCAACTTTTCTTTACGCTTTTTCTTAGCCAGAGCCGCAGCTTTTTCCTTCGCAACTTTTTCCTTTCGTGCCACATCAGCTTTACGTTTCTTCTCTGCCTCAGCCTTTTTGCGCTTTGCTGCCTTATCTTTACGCTTCTTCTCTGCCAGCTGCTTCTCTTTTTTTAGCTTCGCTAGCGTCTTCTTTTCTGTTTCTTTCGCTTTTTTTAGCTTCGCCAGCTTCTTCTTTTCTGTTTCTTTCGCTTTTTTTAGCTTCGCCAGTTTGGCGGCCTCTTCTTTTTCTCTGGCTTTATTCTTTGCCGCTCGCTCTTTGGCCCGCTTCTGCTCTTTAATTCTTTTCTGTTTTAAATCTGCCAGCCGCTTTTCTTCTTTCTTCTGCGCTTTTTTTAGCTTATCCTGCTGTGTTTTTTCACTCTGCTTTTTATCTATTTCCTGCTGTTTTAATTTCTCAAGTTCAGCCAACACCTTTGACTCATCAATAACCATAGCCTGAATCACATCAGGCACCGGCTTCGGTATTATTTTTTTCTTCTCAATCTCAATATTTGCCAGCAAAAAAATCGCCAACAGAACATGAAGTGCCAATGACAACAGAAGTGGCAAACGATATTGTTCAGTTATCACGATTGCTATTGCCCTGTATCCGGCGACTGCGTCATCAACCCCACGTTCTCGACACCTGCCGTTTGTAACGCAACCATCAATGTAATCACCTTGCCATAACCAATCCTGCTATCCCCACCCACCACAACATTGGTTTTAGGTTTCTGGCGCAATACCGCGGCAACCTTAATCTTTATACTCTCCAAATCAAGCGGTTCATCAGGGTTCTCACCAATATCCATATAATAGAGTCCCTCGGCATCAA
The DNA here is from genome assembly GCA_003646305.1 of Gammaproteobacteria bacterium. Classification (GTDB taxonomy): domain Bacteria; phylum Pseudomonadota; class Gammaproteobacteria; order Methylococcales; family UBA2780; genus UBA2780. The sequence continues at coordinate 5,345 of QNFJ01000116.1, forward strand.
TACTGACAATAATCGGTGGTTCCTGCTCTTGCTCTTGTAAGAGCTCTTTAGCTTCCGCCTGAGGCAGATCAACCTCAACACCTTGTTGAATTAATGGCGCAGTGATCATAAAAATAATCAGTAAAACCAGTGTCACATCAATGTATGGAACGACATTGATTTCCGCCATCGGTTTACGCTTAATGCGACGACTCATTTTAGGCGAGCCTGACGTTGTAGCAGGCTAATAAACTCTTCCATGAATGTGTCATAACGGTTCGCTAATCGCTCGACATTTGTGGAATAGCGATTGTAAGCAATGACCGCTGGAATCGCCGCGAATAGCCCCATTGCGGTTGCAACCAATGCTTCAGAAATCCCCGGTGCAACCAGCGCTAACGTTGCCTGCTTTGTATTTCCTAACGCACTGAAGGAGTTCATAATTCCCCAAACGGTTCCAAAAAGGCCCACGTAAGGACTTGTTGAGCCAACGGTTGCCAGAAAAGGTAGCCGCGCATCAAGTCTGTCCATCTCTCTCGAGAAAGCAACCCGCATTGCTCGCTGTGAGCCTTCGACAATAATGGCTGTATCGACTCCCTCTTCCTGCTTTAATTTCGCAAACTCTCTGTAGCCTGCCAGGAAAATATTCTCAATCCCTTCACTGGCATAGCGATCAGAAGAAAGTTGTTTATACAACTGAGACAAATCGACACCCGACCAGAATCGCTCTTCGAACTGGTCAGAGACCGACAAGGCCTGTTTTAACTCTTTTCGTTTCGAGAAGATAAATGTCCATGAAGCAATTGACGCAATCAGCAGCAACAGCATTACCAGCTGGACGACCAGACTGGCATTGAGGATCAGGTCCAGTATCGATAGTTCAGTTGCCATTTTTTATCCTTTCAATCATCTCACTGGGAATTTTCCTGGGTGCCATCGACTCACTATCCAGGCAGGCGATTCGTATTACACCCTGACAGAGTACTGTTCCATCCAGATGCTTAACCTGCTGGCGAAAAAGCAAGCTGGCTCGCTTCAATTCAGAGAAGTCGGCGGTAACGACCAGTTCATCATTGAACCTTGCCGGCTTCAGATAATCAGCCACGACCGAACGAACCGCAAAAACAACTTTCTCATCGCGCATCAAATCGTCCTGCTCATATCCTAACGCTCGAAGGCGTTCGGTACGTGCTCGCTCCATATATTTCAGGTAGTTAGCGTAGTAAACGATACCTGCCGCATCAGTATCCTCGTAGTAGACACGAACTGGCCATTCAAAGTTCATCTATTTTTGATCCATTTTTTAACCTAAATCGGGTGGGGATTTTGCCAGCTAATAAACCACTAAACAACTGTCTCAAAAAAGAGACACCTAAAAATCTCTTTATATTCAATATATTGGGGTTATATGATGGAATTGTGTCGCTACTTAAACAGGTTTTTTTTCTGGTCGAAAAGGTCAAGAGGGCTATCTGCGCCATCAACCAATTCTGACCGTTTTAACCCAAAGTGCAAATAGGCACTGCGTGTCACCATTCGCCCTCGCGGTGTGCGCATGATAAACCCCTGCTGGATTAAATAAGGCTCGATCACATCTTCAATGGTTCCGCGCTCTTCGCTGATAGCCGCAGCAATGCTATCAAGGCCGACAGG
>QNFJ01000117.1 GCA_003646305.1 Gammaproteobacteria bacterium
CCACCCACATACGAAAACCTTGAAGACTTTTCGCCCGCACTAGATTCTCAGTTAGCTGAGAACAAGGCTTTCTCAAACTGGTTTAATCACAATACTGCCGAGCATAAAATAGCCGGCTATCGAGCCGTTATTCTTTCACTAAAGGCCCCTGGCTCGCCTCCTGGTGACGTAACTGAAAAACAGCTCGATGCCATTGCTGAGCTTGCTGACCAGTATAGTTTTGGACTGATTCGCAGCCTGCATAGCCAGAATTTGGCTTTTGCAGATGTACAGAAAAGTGGGCTTTTCAATTTATGGCAAGCGCTAGAAAAATTAAATCTGGCAACGCCTAATATCGGCACACTCACCGATATTATCTGCTGCCCAGGCCTCGATTTTTGCAGCCTTGCCAATGCCACCTCAATTCCCATTGCTAAAGAGATTAGCGAACGATTTGACGACCTCGACTATCTCTACGATTTGGGCGAAATCAATATCAAGTTGTCCGGCTGCATGAACGGTTGTGCGCACCAAAGCGTCGGCCATATCGGCATTCTAGGGGTCGATAAGAAAGGTGCTGAATGGTATCAAATTACGCTCGGAGGCTCATCGGAAGAGAACGCTACACTCGGCGCCAGGCTCGGACCCGCTGTCTCAAAGGCGAACATCACCGATGCGATTGAAAAAATTCTTGATACCTATCTCGAACTGAGACTGGAGGAAGAAGCTTTTTTACAAACCGTCAGACGAACCGGTGTTCAGCCCTTCAAGGAGAAAGTCTATGCTAATTAATAACAGCGGAGAAAGTCTGGAAGAACGCTGGCAATCCATTGACGATGAGCAGCCGACTTCCGAAGGAAATATCACCATCTCTGTAACGCGGTGGTTAAGAGAGAAAGAGAATCTCTTATCTCACAAAGGCAAGATTGGGCTTCGAATCCAGGGTGATACCGCCATCGAAGCGCTAGAGGATGACCTCAATCACTTTGAATTGGTTGTTCCGGAGTTCCCTAAATACACCGATGGACGAAATTTCTCTCTTGCCCGTATTTTGCGAAAACGGTTTCACTTTAGCGGCGAGTTACGCGCAAGCGGTGACATCCTGGCAGACCAGCTCTTTTACCTAAAACGAGTCGGCGTTGATAGCTTTGATTTAGATGAAGAGCGCATTCCCTTCGCAAAACAGTCTCTTAATGAACTGAGCGTGCGATACCAGACATCCTCTGATATTGATACCACGATCTTCCAGAGACGCGGTTAGACGCTAAACACGTTCAAGCCTCTATCATGTTTGATAGAGGCTTGGAGCATTTACTCAGAGTGGTAACCGACCACCCGCTCAACCTCAACTTTTGAACCCATAATGACCGGCACACGCTCGTGTAAATCAACGGGTTGAACTTCCATCAAGCGCCCATAACCGGTTGAACTAAGGCCACCTGCCTGTTCAACCAAAAATGAGATTGGATTAGCTTCGTATAACAGCCGTAATTTGCCTGGCTTTTTCTTGTTAGTCGGATCTTTAGGATAAAGAAAGATACCGCCTCGATACATCAAGCGATGAACATCTGCGACCATTGAGCCAACCCAGCGCATATTGAATTTTTTACCCAATGGGCCATTTTCACCCTGAACACACTCGCCTATGTAGCGAGTGACCGCCGGCTCCCAGGAAAGGCTATTTGAAGCATTAATCGAGAACTCATTGGTCTCTTCAGGAATCCGCATATCAGGATGAGTCAGAACAAAGGCACCAATATCACGGTCAAGCGTAAAACCATTCACCTCGTTACCCAACGTTAAAACCATAATGGTCGAGGTGCCATAAACAACATAACCTGCTGCAACCTGCTCCGTTCCCGGCTGCATAAAATCCTCTTTTGCCGGCGCATCAACCCCTTCAGGGCTACGAAGAACCGAGAAAATCGTTCCCACCGAAATATTGACATCAATATTAGATGAGCCATCCAGTGGATCAAAAACCAGCAAGTAATCCCCTTTGCCAACCGAAAGCTGCTCAACATCGTCCATTTCTTCTGAGGCGACAGCCCGAACACGCTCAGTCCAGAGTAGCGATTCCATCATCACGTCGTTGGCGATAATATCCAGCTCTTTTTGGATCTCACCCTGTACATTCTCTGTCCCTGCACTTCCCAACGTACCAATCAAGGCCCCCTGGCTCACATCATGCGATATCCGCTTGCAGGCGACAGACAACCCTCCCATCAGAGAAACCATCTCACCACTGATCTCCCCTTTCTGTTTCTCTCGGTACAGGTAATCCCGAAAGATCATCGGCTTTTCCATTGCTTATTCTCTCTATAACAAATTTAAAAAATTAATTCTGATAACTGGCCCTCTGCTCGGCCTTCTTTACTTCCATTATTTTCCGGACAGGAACGAGTTGAAAACCTTTTGATTCCGCACCAACAAGCTCTTCTCGTAATATTCTCAGTGTTTCCGGATAAGGATGTCCAATGCCGAGGCCACCGCCATTTTTTCTGGCAATAGAGAGCAGGCGTTGAAACTGGAAACGAATTGCTTCCGGATTCTGCTCATGATCAAGAAACACATCTCGATTATGCGTTGGAATATTAAACTCTTGCGCCACTAACCGTGCAACCGTCCGCTCCGTTGTCCGACTATCAATAAAAAACAGTCCGCCTCTCTCCTTAAGTTCATTCATTAGCCAGCTCATCTGTTTAGGCTGCTGGGTTAACAGGCTACCCATATGGTTATTGATACCGATCACATGAGGGATTGCATCAATATCTTCTCTTACCGCACGCTGAAGCTCGCTCCGGGTCATTTCCAGCTTAAGCCCTCCTTTCCCAAGAGGGTTATCATGCAGGGATTCCATCGGAAGATGCAGCATCACCTCTTTATTTTTTTCGTGCGCCCTTTCAGCAAGCATTTTCCCATAAGGGGTATGAGGCAGAATGGAGTAAGCCAGCGGTCCCGGCAAATTAACTGCCTCTAATCCACTATCACGCTGGTTTCCAAGATCATCAATAATAAGCCCGATTACCACCTTCCCTTCTTTCGAGGCAGCCAACGCATAGGGAGCCCCACCAAAGAAGCACATTGTGCCCAGCAATAAAGCAGCTGCCATTTTTTTTGTGCGCTGTCGGCTCACTTGCTTAAGATATTGATCCCTTTCAGCAGGTTAAGTGCTTCATTCAGAGGGTAATCCCGGGCAATTTGAGCATCTTTCTCCAATTTTTCATCACTTTTTTCTGTCTTCTTTCCATTACCATTCGAAAGATGCTTCGCTAAATCAGCCTCTTTCAGTGGTTTAAACTCACTACTTTTAAGCTGCTCAAGACGCACTTTCGATAAAATGATATCCGGCACAATTCCTTCTGCCTGAATCGAACGACCGGCCGGCGTGTAGTAGCGCGCCGTGGTCAGCTTAACGGCACCCGAACCATTCGTTGGTAAAATAGTCTGAACCGAGCCTTTCCCGAAGGTCTTTTCACCCATAATCACAGCACGTTTATGGTCCTGCAGCGCTCCAGCCACAATTTCCGAAGCCGATGCCGAGCCGGCATTCACCAAAACAACAATCGGTGCCCCTTTGAGCATATCGTCCGGTGTTGCTTTGAATTTAAAGGCGGCATTTTCAATTCGCCCTTCGGTATAGACAATCAATCCCTCTGTCAAAAAGGCATCACTAACAGCAACCGCGCCGTTTAATACACCCCCTGGGTTATTTCTTAAATCAAGAACAAGCCCTTTCAGATTCTCTTTGTTCTCTTTTTTAAGGTCACTAATCGCCTCTCTCATGCTCGCCCCAGTTGGCGACTGAAAGCTGCTGATCCGAACATAACCGTAACCGGGTTCAAGCATCCTGCTTTTAACACTTTTTGTTTTAATGACTGCCCGCGTAATCTTTATTTTTAGTGGCTTCTCTGCACCTTCTCGAATGATTGTCAGCTCAAGATCCGTGCCCGGCTTGCCACGCATAATTTTGACAGCATCACCAAGTGTCATCCCTTTTACCGGCTTTTCATCCAGCCGCACAATAAGGTCACCCGCTTCAACACCGGCTTTTTTTGCCGGGGTATCGTCAATCGGAGAAATCACTTTAACGAAGCCATTTTCCATTCCAACTTCGATACCAAGCCCACCGAACTCTCCCGTTGTTCCAACACGAAGTTCTTTGAACTGCTCCTCATCCAGATAGGCTGAATGAGGATCCAAACCCGATAGCATCCCTCGTATGGCGTACTCCAGAAGCTTCTCATCCGAGACTGGTTCAACGTAATCTTTCTTAATTCGCCCAAAAACCTCTGCAAATGTTCGCAGTTGCTCAAAGGGAATCGCTGTCTGCGCAGCTGCTTCGCGTTCAGCGAACACGCTTCCACCGGTACTAATCAGCACACCCATAAAAGTGCCTAGCGCCACCATAGACAGCTTTTTACCCAAAAACCTCATGCAATTCTCCAATTCATTTTCTCTGGTTTCTAACCAACCCTGCCTTTTTTTGCTTTACGACACCATTTGACGGGGTTTACCGGCTTTCCTTTTTTACGAATCTCAAAGTACAGAGCCGGCTTCGTCCGTCCGCCACTATAACCCACACTGGCAATTCGTTCACCTGCACCAACCCAGTCACCCACCTCCCTATAAAGGCTCTGACTGAACGCATACAAACTCATATAACCATCACCATGATCAATAATAGTCAATAAACCGTATCCTCGCAGCCAATCCGCATAAGCAACACGACCTCCTGCAATGGTGCGCACATCAACACCTTCCTTAGCAGCTAACAGCATACCCGACCAACGACCTGACTCCCGTTTTGAACCAAACCGCTGGCTGATTCGCCCTTTTAGCGGCCACGCCAATTTGCCTTTCTGTTTTGCAAATGGTTTGTTCTGGGCTATCTCTACTGGAAACTGTTCCATCGCCTCATGTAGCGATGCAATGAGTTTTTGCAACTGCCCCTCATCTTCTTTAAGCTGCTGCAACTGCCTGTCCTGACTACCCAGCTCCTTTTTAAGGCTGACCAGAATCAACTTCCGCTCTTGCCGCGTGCTATCGAGCCTCTTTTGCTCTCTTTTCTTTTGAGACAAAAGCTGCCCCAATCGCTCACTCTCAATCAGGTGCTTTTTTTCAATCTGACGCAGCTCCGACAATCCTTTCTGAATCTCCTGTAACCGCTGAAGTCTCGCTCTATTTAGATAGTCATAATAGACAAGCAGACGACTATTTCGTGCAGGATCTTCAGAATTTAACAGCAACTTGAGCTTTTCATCTTTTCCTATCGCATAGGCGCTAACAATCTGCTTTTCCAACGCACTGCTCTGAAGCTTAACCAGCTCTTTCTGGCTATCTCGCTCTTTTTGTACCGATTTTAACCGCCTATCCTGCTTCAAAACCTGCCGGTTCAGATCTCGAATTGCGCCGGCCACCTTTCCGTAACGACGCTCTACTATTTTCAGCTGCGCTGAAAGCGACCCTTCCTCTTTTTCCAGAATTCCAAGTGATTTTTGAATGACCTGAATCTTTTTTTGCACCTGCCTAAGTGCCTGTTGCTTGCTTTTGGCCTCTTTCGAGAGCGCCTCTGCGTGAGAAAACGATACCTGCAGGCATAACAGCAGGACGAGCAGGAAGCGACAGAATAAAACACCATGCTTCAATGGCTTAACTTCAATGTTTAATTAACGAGAAACCTGTCATCTCACCTGGCTTTTCAAGCCCCATAAGATCCAGCATTGTTGGTGCAATATCGATCAAACTGCCTCCTTCTCGCAAAACCGCCTCACGCCCAAAATAAAGCAGCGGAACAGGGCTAACGGTATGCGCCGTAAATGGCTGCCCCGTCTCAGGGTCTTTCATCTGCTCAATATTGCCATGATCTGCCGTGATCAACAGCTCGCCTCCAACTTTTTTCAGTGCTTCGATAATCTCTGACAATGCCCGGTCCACGGCCTCAACCGCAAGAATAGCCGCCTCAAAATCTCCCGTATGACCCACCATATCGCAATTGGCATAGTTGCTGATGATGGCATCGAAATGACCACTTTCGATTGCTTCTACAATCTTTACCGTCACCTCTGGCGCACTCATTTCTGGCTGTAAATCATAGGTTTTGACGTTCGGTGAAGGAATTAATATTCTCTCTTCACCTGCAAAGGGCTCATCAACACCGCCATTAAAAAAGAAGGTAACGTGAGCATACTTTTCCGTTTCTGCAATCCTCAACTGTTTTTTGCCCTGACTCGATAAATACTCACCTAACCCGTTCTCAATACTCATTGGTGCATAGGCAACTGGGTACTCAAAATCTTGCTGGTATTCAGTCAATGTCACAAAACTCGACAACTGCGCGATCTTTTCGCGCTCAAAACCATCGAAATCCTGTTCATTAAGCGCCCGCGTTAACTCTCTCGCTCGGTCCGAGCGAAAGTTCATAAAAATGACCGCATCACCATCGTTTATGGTGGCAGCGCCTTCTGCGCCAGTAATGATCGTAGGCTGAACAAACTCATCGCTCTCTTCTCGATCATAAGCTTGCCGCAACCCCTGTAACGCTGTTTCTGCCTCAAATACCCCTTTCCCACTCACCAACAGATTGTAGGCCGCCTCGACTCTTTCCCAGCGGTTATCCCTATCCATCGCATAAAAGCGACCAACCAACGACGCCATTCGGCCACAGCCTAGTTCAGCAAATTTCGTCTCCATTTTCTGAATGGCCTGTTCTGCACTTTTTGGTGGCGTATCTCTTCCATCCAGAAAAGCATGCAGATATATCTTTCGTAGCCCCCGCTTGGCTGCCAGCTCCAGCATCGCAGCAATATGTTCTTCATGACTGTGTACACCACCGGGGGAAAGAAGCCCTAACAGGTGGAGAGCACCTCCCGATTCAATCGCAGAATCAACCACATCACGAAGCACCTGGTTGCTATAAAAATCACCGCTCTTAATCTCATTATTAATTCGGGTAAAGTCTTGTGGCATTAG
>QNFJ01000118.1 GCA_003646305.1 Gammaproteobacteria bacterium
TGAGCGGCAAATGCGCGGCAAACCAACACCGCCTGCTGCCAACGCGGCTATTTCATTATCACGATGCATGCGACCGAGCACCATTAATACCGATAAGAATAGAGAAGCAGGAAGCAGGGCCACTCCCATTGAGATCATATTCAAACTCAACAAAGAGATGATCGCCTGCCCCGAAATCTCCCCTTCAACCGCCTTCGCAAGAAAGCGAACCAGTCTATGGCTGACAATAATCAGCAGCAATACCGATAATACAGCCAATAGTGTTTTACCAATATCGCTGACAATCATTCTATCCAGTACCGTGAGCTTTATTGGTGATGAAAAGCGCTTCTGCATATCTGTTCCGAAAAGGAAAATCCTGTAGACTAAATGGCTATTATACTAAGGGGAGAGAGCGCATCGTAAGCGCAGTACCCGCTTATTTCAACACCAACTTCAAGAGAGATTAATATGAATTACGCGGTAAAGGGTGGCCAATTAGGCAAACAAAAAACTGGCTGTCTAATTCTGGGCTATTTTGAAAACAGTAATCTCGCTCCCTCGGCTGAAGCCATCGACCTGCTAACTAACCAATTTATCTCCTCACTAATTAAGCGTGACAAGCTGAAAGGGAAAGCGGGAGAGCTGTTGTTGCTCGAACATGTTCCTACAATTTCGGCGGAGCGCATCCTGCTAATTGGATTGGGCGATAAAGATAATCTTTCTGACAGGGAATTCAATAAATCGCTTAAAAGTGTACTCGAAGCACTCTCAAAATCCCGCGCCAGCAATGCGATTTCCACTTTGGCCGAACTGGAAATTAAAACGCGTGATGCACACTGGGTTGCTAGGCAGACAGTCGTAACAAATGAAGCAATCAACTACCAACCGGGAGAGATGAAAAGCAAGGCAGATAGCAAGCCAATCTGCACCTCCATCACGCTATTTGCTGAAAACAAAGCGCTACAAGCAGCAATAAAGACAGGTATTAGCGAAGGGAAAGCTATCGCCAGCGGCATTCAACTCGCCCGAAAAGTGTCTGACCTACCCGGCAATATCTGCACCCCCACCTATCTAGCCGAGCAGGCGATAACGCTCGGCAAACAGCACAAGAAACTGAAAGTTACCATTCTCGAAGAAAAAGAGATGGAGAAGCTGGGCATGGGTGCCCTGCTTTCGGTGTCCCGTGGCTCCAGAGAACCGGCTAAACTGATCACGATGGAATACAAAGGCGGCTCTGCAAAGGTACAACCAATTGTTCTGGTGGGTAAAGGGCTGACCTTTGATGCCGGCGGCATTTCACTCAAGCCTGGTGCTGGAATGGATGAGATGAAGTACGACATGTGCGGGGGAGCGAGTGTACTTGGAACGCTCTCTGCCATTGCCGAGATGCAGTTACCCATTAACGTAGTTGGTATTATTCCCTCATCAGAAAACCTGCCTGATGGTGATGCCAGTAAACCGGGAGATATTGTCACCAGCATGTCAGGGCTCACCATCGAAGTGCTAAATACCGATGCTGAAGGACGACTCATTCTCTGTGATGCACTCACCTATGCAGAACGCTTCAATCCGAAAACAATTATCGACATCGCCACACTCACCGGCGCTGTCATCATTGCACTAGGGCGGCACCCCAGCGGCCTGATGGGTAATGATGACGAGCTGTGTGCAGAATTGACCCTGGCCGGTGAAAAAGCAGGTGATCGACTTTGGCGCCTGCCTTTGTGGGATGAATACCAGGAACAACTAAAAAGTAACTTCGCTGATCTGGCCAATATTGGCGGCCGTGATGGCGGAACCATTACCGCCGGCTGTTTCCTCTCACGCTTTACCGAAAAGCAGAACTGGGCACATATTGATATTGCCGGAACTGCGTGGAAGTCTGGTCACAATAAAGGGGCAACAGGCCGCCCCGTCTCTCTGCTCACCCAGTTTATTATTGACCGGGCAAACGGCTAGCCGTGACACGCGTCGACTTTTACCTGCTTTCTGGCAGCGCGACGAGCGGGAGGGAGAAACTCGCCTGCCGTTTAACCGAAAAGGCCTGGAAACTGAAGCATAAGATTTATCTGCACAGTGACTCAGAAGCTGAGAGTCGACAGCTTGATAAGCTACTCTGGTCGTTTCGTGCAGAAAGCTTTGTTCCCCATAACTTACTGGAAAATGCACCCGAAACACTAGCTCCTGTACTGCTAGGCAACACAGAAGAACCGTCGCTTGCTGATCACGACATCTTGATCAATCTTTCGACAAAAGTACCCACTTTCTTCAGCCGTTTCGAGCGCTTGGTCGAGATTATCAATGAAGACGAAACCATTCGGAATGCAGGCCGTGACCGCTATCGCTTTTATCAGCAACGCGGATACACACTGAATACGCATAAGATATAGTCCTTCATAGCCTAAACCTGCTCACAACCCTATAATAACGCCTTTAATCTTCACATCTCCCAAAGCATAAAATGGAAAAACAGTACAACCCTCAAGCGATCGAAAAAACCTGCTATCAAACTTGGGAAGAAAAAGGCCACTTCGCCCCTTCTGGCAGTGGCAGTCCATATTGCATCATGATCCCACCACCCAATGTGACCGGCAGCCTGCATATGGGACATGCCTTCCAGGACACCATAATGGATACGCTCACGCGTTATCACCGTATGAAGGGGGACAACACGCTCTGGCAACCGGGCACAGATCACGCCGGAATCGCCACCCAAATGGTGGTTGAGCGACTGATTAACGCTGAAGGCAAAACCCGTCATGATTATGGCCGCGATGAATTCATCAAAAAAGTCTGGGAGTGGAAAGAAGAATCAGGTGGAACCATCACTCGTCAACTGCGCCGCATGGGGGCTTCACTCGACTGGGAAAATGAGCGCTTCACCATGGACGACGGACTCTCTGAGTCGGTTAAAGAGGTTTTTGTGCGCCTCTACGAGGAAGGACTCATCTATCGTGGCAAACGACTTGTCAACTGGGACCCTGTCCTTCATACCGCCGTATCTGATCTCGAAGTACTCTCCGAAGAGGAAAATGGCCACCTTTGGCATATGCGCTACCCGCTCACTAATGGCCTGGGCCACCTGGTGGTTGCCACAACACGCCCAGAAACACTGCTAGGTGATGCCGCGGTTGCGGTTCACCCCGGGGATGAACGCTATAAACACCTGCTTGGTGAGTTTGTCGAGTTACCACTCACTGGCCGCCGAATCCCCATTATTACGGATGATTATGTCGACCCCGAATTTGGTACTGGTTGCGTCAAAATCACCCCTGCACACGACTTTAATGACTATGCTGTCTGGCAACGCCACCGTGATCATTCATCACTACAGGCGCTACCTCATAACGGCTTGATCAATATCTTCACCGCTGATGCAGCAATCCGTGCCAATGAAGAAAATGAACAAGCATTGATTCCTGAGGCCTATGTTGGCTTAGATCGTGTTGAGGCCCGCAAGCAGATCATTACTGACCTTGATAAGCAAGGGTTATTGGAAAAGATTGACGATCATAAGCTGATGGTTCCGCGTGGTGATCGCTCTGGCTCAATCATTGAGCCACTCCTCACCGACCAGTGGTACGTGAAAGTTGCCCCCCTCGCCAAACCTGCTATCGAAGCCGTTGAAAATGGTGACATCCGCTTTATCCCTGACAACTGGAAAAATACCTATTTCGAATGGATGAATAATATCGAAGATTGGTGTATCTCCCGCCAAATATGGTGGGGGCATCGAATTCCGGCTTGGTACGATGACGAAGGCAACATCTATGTTGGCCGCTCAGAAGAAGAGGTTCGTAGTAAACATAAACTTCCCGAGAGCTATTCTCTCAAGCAGGACGAAGATGTACTCGACACCTGGTTTTCCTCCGCCCTCTGGCCTTTTTCCACACTCGGCTGGCCAGAAGAGAATGATCGAGTTAAAACTTTCTACCCAAACAGCGTATTGGTCACCGGTTTCGATATCATCTTCTTCTGGGTCGCCAGAATGATCATGATGGGTCTCAAATTTATGGATGAAGTCCCTTTTAAAGAGATCTATATCCACGGACTGGTTCGTGATTCAGAAGGGCAGAAAATGTCCAAATCAAAAGGAAATGTACTCGATCCGATTGATGTTATAGATGGCATTGAGCTCGAATCATTGGTAGAAAAAAGAACCAAAGGAATGATGCAGCCCCGCCTGGCTGAAAGAATCGAAAAACTCACTCGCAAAAACTTTCCAGAGGGAATCCCCGCTTTTGGTACGGATGCATTACGCTTTACCTTTGCAGCTCAAGCGACAACCGGCCGCGACATCCTCCTGACACCGGGACGAATCGAGGGCTACCGCAACTTCTGTAATAAACTCTGGAATGCCGCCCGCTACGTCTTAATGAACACGGAAGGCGAAGACTGCGGTCAAAGTGGCGGAGAGATCCAGCTCAGTACCGCAGACCGCTGGATTCTCTCTCGCCTACAACAGACAGAAGCGGCCGTCACTCAAGCAATCGAAAGCTACCGCCTTGATCTTGCAGCACAAGCCATCTATGAATTTACATGGAATGAATACTGCGACTGGTATCTAGAACTCTCTAAACCGGTTCTACAGAACGATTCAAATAGTGAAGCAGCAAAACGGGGAACTCGCCAGACGCTGGTCAAGGTTCTGGAGGCACTGTTAAGACTTTCCCACCCCATCATCCCTTTCATTACAGAGGAGATCTGGCAGCGGGTTGCACCATTGGCTGGCTGTAAAGGGGAAACCATTATGAACCAGTCTTACCCAGTCTCTGACCCAGATAAAATTGACGAAAATTCTGTGCAGGAAATGGAATGGTGTATGACTTTAATCTTGGGCGTACGGCGTGTTCGTGGTGAGATGAATATCGCACCCGGAAAACCACTGCCTGTTTTGATCGAAAATGGTTCTGAACAAGATAAAAAATGGCTCGATAACAATCGCGAACTACTGCAAAAAATTGGGCGGCTCGAAAAGATTGACTGGCTAACAGCTGAAGATACTGCCCCCGAATCAGCGATTGCACTTATCGGTGAGATGAAGATTCTTATCCCAATGGCTGGTCTCATTGATAAAAAAGCAGAATTGGCCCGACTCGACAAAGAGATTGATCGAATTAAAAAAGATCTACCGAGAATTGAAGGCAAACTCAATAATCCTTCTTTTGTCGACAAAGCACCCCAGGCGGTTGTCGAAAAAGAGCGCAGGAAACTGGATGAAATTAAATCCTCTCTGCTCAAATTTGAAGAGCAGCGGCTTAAAATAGAGAAACTCTAGAAAAAATATCACTTCATTATTGCCCATAAAGCCGGTAGAAGAAGTTCTACCGGCTTTATATTGCGGCTGAATTAACCCATGCAAAAATAAAAAACAGGTCTAAACTTTCTTATCTAAATATCAATAAAAACAGCTTCATAAAATAGATGCCAACAGCAGCAGATGGAAAACCATACAAACTTCGCACTCTCGATGAGTGGACAAGTATGCTGCTCGAAAAAGAGCTGCCTATTTTTTCAAGTACCGCCCAGAAAATAACGGAAGTTATTGAAGATAAAAAGTCGGGGGCTATGGAGCTGGCCTCCGCTATTTTGCAGGACCCCTCGCTTACGGCAAAAACGCTTAAACTGGCAAATAGTACTTACTATAACCCTTCCAACCAAAAGCTTGGAACCATCACCCGCGCAATCGTTATTCTTGGCTCACAAACTATCCATAATCTCTCGTTCACCTGCGCTTTTATTGATTCAGCTCTGGGTGTGGAAGATCAAACCCGCGTAAACGAAGAGCTGGCCATCGCAATTCATGCCGCCGTACAGGCTAAATACCTCGCCATCCTTGCAAAAGATCACTCCCCAGAAGAGGTGTTTATTGCCGCACTTCTAAAAAATCTCGGCGCTATCTCTTTCTGGTGCTCTGGCGACAGCTCAACGAAAACGCTAGATGCGAGGCTTAAAAGTGGAGGAATCTCAACGAAAAAGGCTGAAACTGAAATTCTCGGCTTTCACCTTAATCGGTTAGGCACCTGCCTCAGTCAAAAATGGAAGTTGAGCGGATTGATCAGGCAGGCCATCAGCGATGATTACGAAGGTAACGAGCGTGCACATTTTGTTCAATATGGCTACCGTCTAGCCATTCTACTCAAGAGCAAGAAAAATCAGGAGTCACTTGGAAAATGCCTTCGTGAGATTGCTGAATCACTAAACACCTCACAGAGCTTGCTCAACAAGAAGATTCAGGAAAATAGTAAAAATGCGGCTAACATCGCCAACCAGTTCGGCGCCCATCAGGCCGCTGCTTTAATCCATCCTCCTTCTTCAAAGGAGCGATTAGGCAACAAGTCCAGCTCATATCAATTTACCGAAGAAATTGTCATAAAAGCACCTGAAGAAGCCAGCAATCACGAGACTCAGCTTCAAATTCTTCAAGAAATTGGTGATATGTTAGACGGTGAGATTGAGATCAACCTCCTTTTTGAAATGGTGATCGAGGGAGTTCAACGTGGCACAAAAATGGACCGAACCCTTTTTACCTTACTATCACCAGATCGATCTAGCCTGAAGGAAAAAGCCGCTCTTGGCTGGCTTAACGAGCAAGACCATAAGCCATTTTCTCTCTCCTTAAAAGGCAGAGAGAACAACCTGTTCAAACAGACCTTAGAACAATCTGCTCCAATCTGGATTAACTTCGACAATAACCCGGAACAGAAGCAACTATTCACATCTGATGTTACCAAGCTGGTACAAATGAACGAATGTTTTATCGCACCGATCAAGGTAAACAAGAAAACAATTGGCCTGTTATATGCCGACAGAGCAACAAGCAGAATCAGCCTGAACCAAAGTGATTTTAGCAGTTTTTGTCAATTCAGCCGGCAGGCAAATATTGGATTGACCCTATCTCAAGCAGGGTAAGAAAGTGGAAAATATAACTATTAACGAA
>QNFJ01000119.1 GCA_003646305.1 Gammaproteobacteria bacterium
GTCGAGATGCTCGAATTTCGTGCAGATTTGGTGCTGTATAGGGGGTTCAGTTGGTTTTGTTGGTGTTGGGTTGGTTGCCTCGGCTGGCTGGCTCTGGTTGTTTGGGTTGTTCCGTTTGTTTGGGTGTTGGTGAATGTTGACGTTGCTTGATATTGGCGCTCATCTGGACATGAGTGAGAGCAACGCTGGCGCGGTTTGCCGCAAGCTGGGAATTGATTGGAAGTTGTCTTCGCTTGATGAGGTTCGGCGGGCTTACATTCGAGATATTCGGGCGACAGCAGCCGGCCGAACTGTTGATGGGAAAATGCTGAATGATGCGCGAGCCCGCGAGTCGTTGCTGAAAGGTGATCGGCTCGAGATGGAGATTGCGCGGGATGCGGCACAGCTGGTTGATGCTGGCGAAATGGAGCAAGAGTGGTGCGCAATGATTGCGTCGGCTCGTGTCGAGCTCTCTTCGATGGCGACGGGTTTGCGCGAAAAGATGCAAAGTGATTTTGGGATAGATGTGCCACGGGGGGCTATTGATGACTACATTGACAGAGCCCTTGGACACTTGGCGGGCGGCGACCGTGCTGACTCAGCGCCGGGTGAGGTCGACGGCCATGAAGGCGTGGCGTCGTCCGGCGAAAGTATCGACGACTGAATGGGCCAATAAACACCGAGTTCTTTCAGCGGAAGAGACGGCAAGACCTGGAAGATATAGCGATGAGCTCACGCCGTGGGTGCGCGGAATGCAAGATGCCCTAGACGATCCGGAAATTTGGAAAGTCGTCTGCATGAAATCGGCACAAGTTGCCTGGACTACGGTGTTAAATAACTGGATTGGGCGGACGATGCACTCCGATCCGTCACCCGTCGTTGGCATGTTTTCGAAAGAGGCCTCTGCGAAAGAGTACCGCGAAGAAAAATTAAGGCCGATGTGCGAGGCAACCCGCGTATTGTCCGACCTGATTGACGTATCGAGCAGCCGAAAGGCAGGCAATCGTTGGTCATTTATGCGTTACCCGGGCGGGTTTTTAAAACTTGTCGGGTCGAATAGTCCGAGCAATGTTAAATCTACACCGGCTCCACGGGTCTTTGTCGAAGAGCCTGATGACTCTGCGGACAATGTTGGAAAGCAGGGCGATGCCATCAAGCTGCTGGAAGAAAGAACGAAAACCTATTCAGACCGCAAGGTCGTGTTTGGTGGAACGCCATCGGTTAAGGGCCTTTCTAATATCGAGTCGTCTTACCTTGCGTCGGACCAGAGAAAATTCTTTGTCCCGTGTCATGACTGCGGAGAATCGCACGTTTTGCACTGGGACAATGTTAGCTGGACAGAAGAGCAAAGCCAGAGCCATGAGGTCTACGGTAAAGCCGTACCGAGCACGGCGGTTTATGTTTGCCCGTGTTGCGGGTCGCTGTGGGATGACTACCAGCGGGTTGACAATGTTCGCAAAGCCGAATGGGTTGCCACAGCAAAGAGCAATGGGGTAGCAGGGTTTTACATAAATGAGCTTTATTCCCCGTGGAAAGCGTCGAGAATGCCGCGATTAGTTGAGCGTTATCTCGAGGCTACCCGGCTGCAAGAAATGGGCGAAGAGACGGAAATGATTGTTTTCGTCAATTCGTGTTTGGGCCTTCCATACGAATTTAGAGGTGAGCGACTCGACACCGAATCGCTCAAAGAAAAAGCGCTCGATTATGAAGAGCTAATTATCCCAGCTGGTGGGATTGTGCTGACAGCGGGAATTGATATTCAGCACGACCGGATAGCAATCATTATTCGTGCATGGGGTCGCGGCGAAGAGTCCTGGTTGATTTATTGGGGCGAGATTTACGGCAACACAATAGATAAATCCGACCCGGTATGGGGTGAGCTCTTGACGATTATCTCAAGAACCTACGCGATGGAATCGGGCGGTGTATTGCGGCTGTCAGCAACGAGTGTTGATAGCTCGGACGGCGTGACATCCGACGCGGTTTATTCATTTGTTAGAAGTCACTCGAAGAAAATGCCAAACCTAATGGCGATAAAGGGATCGTCGAATGATTACGGAGCACGTGAGATATTCAGCCGCCCGAAAGCGTCGATTGATTCACGCGGCAAGCGCAACACGAAAGCCGCAAAATATGGGTTGCGGCCTTTCATTGTTGGCACGCACAAAGCAAAAGACCTCATTCACGGGCGAATGAATCTAGAGGGCAACGGACCGGGAAGAATGCACTGGTATAAATCGGTCAGGCCAGATTATCTCGACCAGATGACCGGGGAAGTCAAAGCGCCGCATAGATCAATGCGCGGAAAGCGCGTCTGGCAACAGAAATCGGGCGCAGCAGTTGAAGCGTGGGATTGCGAAGTCTATGCGCTACATGCTGCGCGGTCAGCTCGGGTGCATTTGCTCTCGGATAAAGAGTGGGACGCGATAGAAGCGCGCGTGAATCAGGTTGATCTATTTACAGATCAGGCGGATGACAGCAAGCCGCAGCAGTTCGAAAGAGTGACACAGAAAACAACGCGGGGCCGCAAAAATGGCGGCTTTGTTAAATCATGGCGGAATTGATGACATTACCCAGCAAAATCACAGCAGGCGACACGCTCAGTTTTACCGAAATTGTGCCCGACTATAATCCGGAGGATGGATGGGCATTATCCTATGCGCTGGTTAATAGCGTCGTACAGATTGTAATCTCGTCCACCGATAACGGGGACAGTTCGCACCTAATTGAAGAGTCGGCAAGCACAACGTCGACATGGTTATCGGGGTTTTTCCGCTGGCAATCTTACGTCACAAAAGGGGCAGCGCGACATACAGTTGCGCGGGGCGAAATTGAGATAAGACCCGATTTCGCGGCAGAATCCGACGGAGTTGATGGGCGCGGTACCTGGCAAACAATTTTAGATAATTTAGAAGCCGCGTATAAGAAACTAACCACCACATCGGCAACGGTTGTCTCAGTGACTTACGGAGAAAGATCAACAAGCTATCGCAGCAGTGATGATTTAATCGCCGCGATCAGCCATGCACGCGCACAAGTCAAGAGAGAGCGGCAAGAGATCGCGCTCGAAGAGGGCAGCGCGCTCGGCAATAGACTTATATTTAGGTTCTAAAAATGGGATTCTTCGGAATAGGAAAGAAAGTTGCTGAGCCAGAAAAGGCGGAAGAGCGCTCGGCGGGGAATTCATCGGCATCTGTTGCGGGAATTTCACGGCCACCGCGTCTAAAAAAGCGGGCTTATGCGGCGGCTGAAACGGGCAATTTAACGCATTCGTGGGCGACCGTTTCGCGCACATCTGACCAGGTAATCTTTCAGAATCTTAGGATATTACGCGCACGATCTAGAGATCAGTATGAAGGCAACGACTTTGCACGGCGATTTGTCGAAATGGTCAAAACGCATGTAGTTGGCTCAGATGGTTTTGTATTACAGGCGCAAATAGTTGGGCGAGACGGAAAGCCAGATGAGGCGGCCAATAAAGCAGTCGAGCAGAACCAAAAAGAATGGGCGCGGGCAAAATATAGCCACGCGGCAGGGCAGCTCCACTTTAATGATTTAACGCGGCTTATTGTTGGCTCATTGCCTGTTGATGGTGAGGTAATTATCCGCCGAAGATTGGGGCCAAAGTTTGGCCGCTATCAGTACGCATTGCAATTAATCGACCCGGAATTGCTCGATGTAACGTACAACATTGATCTTAAAAGCGGTCGGCAAATTAGATTTGGCATTGAATACGATGAAGATGACCGACCGCAAGCCTATTACTTTAAGAAATCGTCATCACAATTTTACACATCTGGCAGCTCAACAGATGACTACACCCGCGTACCGGCGAATGAGATAACGCACCTCTATGTAGTCGAGCGCGTGGGACAGCGGCGCGGCATTCCGTGGCTTGCAACGCCTTTGCTCAGAATGCAAATGCTGGACGGTTACTCAGAAGCGGCGTTAATCGCGGCCAGAGTGGGTGCGAGTAAAGCGGTTTACTACAAATCCGATCCAGAGGCAGACGCGAGCATGGCGGGTGTTGCCACGCTCGAAGAAGATGGCCTATTGATTGATGAGGTTGACCCGGGCAGCGCCAATTTATTGCCGCCGGGAGTTGATATTGCCGCCTATGATCCGACTTATCCGAATAACGACTTCGAGCCATTTGTAAAGGCCCAGCTTCGCAGCATTGCGGCGGGGTTAGGGGTTAGCTATCACAAATTAGCCAATGATTTAACGGACGTTAATTACGCCAGCGGGCGGCTCGGTGAGCTAGAAGACCGAGAGATTTGGAAGCGCCTACAGCAGTGGATTATTGAGTCATTCTTGCGGCCACTTTACGAGGATTGGCTTGCAATGCAGTTAAAGCTGGGCACATTAACCGTGCAGACAGCAGAAGGCGGGCGGCCATTAAAAGGTGATCCAGAAAAATATGAAAAGGTCAGATTTCAAGGCCGACGGTGGCAGTGGACAGACCCGCTAAAAGAAGCCAACGGCAATCGAATAAATCTAGAAAACTATCTCACCAGTCCGCAGCGCGTTTTGCGCGAAAGCGGTTTCGATCCTGATGAGATATTGAACGAGTGGGACCAATGGCTCGCAAAACTAAAAGAGCTCGGGCTTGCAGTGCCGCAGAATCAACCCCAAACGGAAGCAGACGATGACACAGAAAACGAAGACGAAAACGATTAAAAGCCGCGAGTTATTTCGCGAAGCACAGTTCGACACCCGCGCGCTGGATGAAGATTCGCGCACGGTTGAGCTAGCATTTTCGTCAGAAGAGCCAGTTGAGCGCTGGTTCGGGCAAGAAATACTAGACCACGCCTCCTCAAGCGTCAGGCTGGGCCGCCTGGCAACTGGGGGGCCGCTATTAGTAGACCATGACCACAAAGATCATATCGGCGTGGTTGAATCAGTAACAATCGACAGTGACCGCGTGGGGCGGGCAAAAGTGCGCTTCGGGCGGAGTGCGCGTGCTGAAGAAATCTTTAACGACGTAAAAGACGGCATTAAATCAAAGGTTAGCGTCGGTTACCGAATCCACAAAATGACGTTGGAAGACCCATCGGCAGAGGATGAAGTCTACCGGGCGAGTGACTGGGAGCCGCACGAAATATCAATAGTCAGTATTCCCGCAGATAACTCCGTCGGAGTTGGGCGCAGTGATACAGACGATGAAAACGAAATTACAATCCAATACGAGGAAAGAGTCATGCCAGAGCAGACAGCAGCAGTAATAGAAACGCCAAAGATTGACGTTAAAGCAGAACGTGATCACGGCGCAACCGGAGAGCGCAGCCGCGTTCAAGACATTTTAAAACTTGCCAGAGAGCACAGTCAAGACGATCTTGCAGAGCGCTATATTGAGCAAGGCGGTACGGTTGAAGCCTTCCGCGATGTAGTTGAGACAATTACCGCACAATCGGGCGCGGTACGTGATGTGGCGCCAGCGTCACATCTTGATTTAACCGCCGAAGAAACGCGGGAATTTAGCCTAATGACGGCCATCCGCGCCAGTGTTTCGGGCGATTGGTCAAAAGCAGGTTTTGAGCGTGAGTGTTCAATTGCCATTGCAGATCAGCTTGGTCGTGAAGCGCGTGGATTCTTTGTCCCTTTTGACATCCAGCAACGTGTGATGAATGTAACAACCGGAGCAGGAGCTGTTGGTACAGACCATCTTGCCGGGTCATTTATAGATAATTTGCGGGCCAATGCCGTTGTCGGGCAAGCGGGTGCAACATTTCTTGATGGTTTAGTCGGCAATGTCGATATTCCTAAAAAATCAGGCAGCGCAACTTTTTCCTGGTTGGCAGATGATGGGGATACGACCAACACAGATTTGACGCTGGGTAGTGTCGCAATGAGCCCCAAAACGATTGGCGGCGCGGTCGCAATGTCGCGTAGGCTGATGAAGCAGAGCAGCCCCTCGATTGAGGCAATGGTGCTGGCAGACTTAGGTATTGGCGCAGCGTTAGCGATTGATCTTGCCGCGCTTGCGGGGACGGGTGCGGCTAATCAGCCCACAGGTATCGTCAATACAGCCGGTGTTAACACCCAATCAATTGCCGCTTCTGCGGGTACAGGTTACCCAACATGGTCGGAATTGGTCGGCTTTGAGTCAGCTGTTGCAGCGGATGAGGCGCTGGCGGGTTCTTTACGTTATATCACGACATCCGCGATTAATGGCGGCTTAAAGGTGACAGCTAAAGATACCGGCTCTGGCCTGTTCTTGGCGGCAAATGGTGAGGCCAACGGTTATGGCGTAATGGTCAGCAATCAACTTGCCGCAAAACAAATCATCTTCGGCAATTTTGCGGATGTAATGATCGGCATGTGGGGCGTTTTGGATATAGCGCCCGATACCGCCGCGAAAGCAGCCGCAGGCGGGTTGGTGCTTCGCGCCTTCCAGGATGTTGATGTTGCAGTCAGGCACGCAGAATCATTCTGTATTAACGCTTAAATAGCAATCTATGTGGCGGGTGGCCTGTTTAATGGCTGCCCGTCCCTCTTTTAGATTAGGGGTAATTAATGAAAGTTAAATTATTATCGGGCTGCGTAGTCGGCACGGGTAAAACCGGCAATAAAGGGCAGGTGGTCGAGGTGAGCGATACGCTTGGAAGGCAACTGCTTGGCATGGGAAAGGCCGAGAAGGTCTCACCGAAAAAGGCCGGAAAGTCTGATTAATCTAGGTTGATGGGTTGCAAAGGAATAGCAGTGGATTCTGAGCTAAAAGAGCGCGTAAAACTGCACGAAGGCTTGAGTTTAAAGCCGTATAAATGCCCAGCGGGTAAGTTGACAATTGGATACGGTCGAAACATTCAGGATAACGGCATCACGACAGCCGAGGCCGA
>QNFJ01000120.1 GCA_003646305.1 Gammaproteobacteria bacterium
ATCTCTTTGCGAACCAATGTCTTTAGCCGCTGCTTCGAACCCAGTATTTTCTCTAGCTTATTTCGCTCCGCCTCCAGATCGCTTTGCTCTCCCCGGATTTTCATCTCTTCAAGGCGAGCAAGATGACGCAGTTTTAAATCTAGAATGGCCTCAGCCTGCCGATCAGACAACGCAAAACGTTCAATTAGGACAGGCTTGGGCTCATCGTTCTCTCGAATAATGGCAATCACCTCATCAATATTCAAAAAGGCGATCATTAAACCATCAAGAATATGCAACCGGTCAAGTACCTTATCCAGCCTGAATTGTAGCCTTCTGCGAACCGTCTCGATCCTGAACTGCAACCATTCCAGCAATATATTTCGGAGCCCTTTAACCTGTGGCTTACCATCAAGGCCAATCATATTTAGATTGGCCCTATAGGTTTTTTCCAGATCGGTTGTTGCAAACAGGTGGAACATCACCATATCAATATCCACCCGATTTGAGCGAGGGATAATCACTAATCTGATCGGGTTTTCATGGTCAGATTCATCACGCAAATCTTCGATCATTGGAAGCTTTTTAGCGCGCATCTGCGCTGCAATCTGCTCCATAATCGAGGCACCAGAAACCTGGTGGGGCAATGCTGTCACCACAACATTTCCCTCTTCTATTTCAAAACGGGCACGCTGTCGGATTGAGCCACGCCCCGTTTCATACATTGAGACAATCTCATCTCGAGGTGTAATGATCTCCGCCTCAGTCGGATAGTCTGGCCCCTTAACATGTTCTAGCAGCTCATTTAGCTCGGTCTTTGGCTCTTCGAGTAAGCGTATACAGGCGCTAGCGATCTCACTTAGGTTGTGTGGAGGAATGTCGGTCGACATTCCAACAGCAATTCCGGTGACACCATTCAGCAGGACATTCGGAAGACGTGCAGGTAACAGCGTGGGCTCATTCATAGTGCCATCAAAATTTGGCACCCACTCCACAGTCCCCTGGGCCAACTCCGATAGCAGCGTTTGTGCATAGGGCGTCAGGCGAGCTTCTGTATAACGCATCGCGGCAAAAGACTTGGGATCATCCGATGAGCCCCAGTTACCCTGCCCATCAATTAACGGGTAACGGTAAGAAAAAGGCTGCGCCATTAAAACCATCGCCTCGTAGCAGGCACTATCCCCATGAGGATGATATTTACCCAGCACGTCACCGACAGTCCGCGCAGATTTCTTATGCTTGGAGATTGCACTCAAGCCCAATTCTGACATCGCATAGACAATCCTGCGCTGTACCGGCTTTAGACCATCCGCCACATTAGGCAGTGCTCGGTCTAAAATGACATACATGGAGTAATCCAGGTAGGCCCTTTCGGCGTACTCTTTTAAGGGTAATTTTTCGCTGGTTTCAACCGTTTGAAGCTCTGACATAATTTTCTAATTAAAGTAAACGGACTGGTAAATTTAAAAGGTGGTCACTCTGCTCTGCTTTCAACTTTTATCCAATCTAAATAGCCACTAAAACCACCGTCTATTGGTAGCTGAATTATTTCTGGGCAATCGTATGAATGTTTTTCAAGAATAGTCTGTTCTAGCTCTGCGTAGCGAGATTGCATGGTTTTAATCAGTAGCTGCTTTTCCTGAGAATAATTAACGACCCCATCCCATCTGTAGTAACTGCTAACCGCCACAATCTGGACACAGGCAGCCAGTCTCCTGTTAATAAGTTCTTCTGCAAGCTTGCCTGCTTCCTCCTCTGAGGCGCAAGTCACAATTACGACACAGGCTTTGTCCTGTTTATGCATTTGCTGTGCTGCTAACCCGACAAGCCTTGCAGGAAAATTCGGGCCTGCCCCTCTGCAATCTCTTCGATCGTCAGCCCGCCCCCTGGCCGATACCATTCAGAAGCCCAGTTCATTCCACCTAAAAGCGTCAGGAGAACCAGTCCAACATTGACACCTTCCGCAATCGCTCCCTCTTTCTGACCCTTTTCCAAAATAGCGAGCCACTGCTTTTCATAGCCCTCTCGAACTGGCAGTGCTGCATGCCGCACTCTTACCGGTATCTGCCCGTAATTTCGGATATTCGTAGAAGCATAATCACCATATTCCAGGATCGCCTTGAGGTGTCCTAATATCGCGGCTTCGAACACTTTTCTAAAGCCAGCGCCTTCTGGCAAGCGCTTAATCTGTTCACTAACTGATCCGGCAATCCTCTCGATACCAATGTTGAGGATTTCCAACATTAGTGATTCCTTTGAATCAAAGTGATAATAGAGGCTTCCCGCCTTCATATTTGCGACAGCAGCTATCTCACGAAGTGGTGTCGCATTGTAGCCCCGAGAACTAAACAGGTCGGCAGCGGCATCCAGTATTAATTTGCGTGTTATTTGAGACTTTTTGAGCGGTTTAGCGCTACTTTCCTGATTCAATTCTTATCACTCTTTAAATTAGACTACAAACGCCCATTCTATAACTCTCATCAAACGACGGCCAGATTACCTTTCCCTTCCAGCCAACTACGCCGGTCAGCGGCTCTTTTCTTTGCGAGCAAAAGATCCAGAATTTCTGAAGTATTATCGCCGTGCTCGATCGTTAGTTGTATCAACCTCCGGGTATCTGGATTCATGGTTGTCTCACGCAGCTGTGAAGGGTTCATCTCGCCCAAACCTTTAAAGCGCTGAACACCAATTTTCCCTTTGATTTTTTCTGCCGCGATACGATCTAAAGTGCCCTGTTTCTCAGCATCATCCAGCGCATAAAAAACCTTTTTGCCAACATCGATTCGATAAAGTGGCGGCATCGCCACATAAACATGCCCTTCCATCACCAGTTTGCGGAAATGTCGAACAAATAACGCACAAAGTAATGTTGCTATATGCAGCCCATCCGAGTCCGCATCAGCCAAAATGCAGATCTTCCCATAACGAAGGTTAGTGAGATCATCAACTCCCGGTTCAATGCCTAAGGCAACAGCGATATCGTGCACCTCTTGCGAAGCCATCACCTGAGTCGAATCAACCTCCCATGTATTGAGGATTTTGCCTCGAAGCGGCATGATTGCCTGAAATTCTCGTTCACGTGCCTGTTTTGCTGAGCCACCTGCGGAATCACCTTCTACTAGAAAGAGTTCGGATCGAGAAATATCCTGCCCCGAACAGTCCGCTAATTTACCGGGTAATGCCGGGCCACTGGTCACTTTTTTCCTGACCACTTTCTTGCCTGATCGCAACCGCTTTTGGGCGCTAAAAATTGCCAATTCAGCAATTTTCTCACCCCAGACGGGATTCTGGTTTAGCCAAAGGCTGAATGCATCTTTAACAACACCCGATATAAAAGAAACACACTCTCTTGAACTCAAGCGCTCTTTTGTCTGGCCTGAGAACTGTGGTTCCTCAAGTTTGAGTGAAAGGATGTAGTTACAACGCTCCCAAACATCTTCGGGGGTAATTTTAAGCCCCCGTGGTAACAAGCTTTGAAACTCGCAAAACTCACGTACAGCCTCAGTCAGCCCGGCTCGAAGACCATTAACATGCGTACCGCCCTGTGCCGTCGGAACAAGATTCACATAACTCTCTGTGGTCGACTCACCACCTTCTGGAAGCCAACAAACGGCCCATTCAACCGCCTCATGTTCACTCGCTGCTTTCCCCATAAATGGGGAGTCGGGTAAGGTCTCACACTCCCCAATCTGATCGATAAGGTACTCTTTTAAGCCATCTTGGTAACACCAATCATTCTTCTCGCCGCTTACTTCATCCTCCAGGCTAACCCTTAAACCCGGACACAACACCGCTTTGGCCCTGAGAATATGTTTTAGTTTTGAAAGGGAAACTTTATTCGAGTCAAAATATTTCCCGTTAGGCCAAAACCGTATAATCGTGCCGGTATTCTGCTTACCAACTGAACCCGTTTCTTCAAGCGACGTCGTTTTTTCACCATCCGCAAAGGCCATCTCATAGACCTTTCCACCCCTTCTTATCTCGGCCTCCAGGCGGCAAGACAGCGCGTTAACAACAGAGACGCCCACACCGTGAAGCCCACCCGAAAAGCGGTAATTTTTGTTTGAAAACTTGCCGCCAGCATGCAGTTGCGTGAGGATCACCTCAACCCCTGGAATGCCCTGTTCAGGATGAATATCAACCGGCATACCCCGCCCGTCATCCTTAACTTCAATACCACCATCTTTTAGCAGTCGCACTGTGATTTTGCGGACAAAACCGGCCATCGCCTCATCGACACTGTTATCAATGACCTCTTGGACAAGATGATTCGGACGCGTCGTATCCGTGTACATTCCCGGCCTTTTCCGAACCGGATCTAGTCCACTTAGAACTTCAATTGAAGAAGCATCGTATTGATCAGCCATCTATTTCCGTCACTGTTTTATAGTCAGGGTGAAGGCTAATCATTCCTAAACCATCAAGCAACCTCTATCTACTTATATATAGAGGATTATTAAATTAATTGAGGCTTTGGCCGATAGATAGATGAAGAAGGTAAATTTAAGGAATGATTATGGACGTTGGAGCATTTGGTTTGACCATCAGCGGGTTAGCAAAAAGCCATGAAAAAAATGTATCGGGGCCATT
The DNA here is from genome assembly GCA_003646305.1 of Gammaproteobacteria bacterium. Lineage (GTDB taxonomy): Bacteria > Pseudomonadota > Gammaproteobacteria > Methylococcales > UBA2780 > UBA2780. The sequence continues at coordinate 4,570 of QNFJ01000120.1, forward strand.
TGGCCAGGAAGTCTCATCAATGGCTCACTTAGCTAAAGATGAACGTGTTGAAAACCGAGCCGCCTCCCTAAAACAAACAGCCGATGCAGCGATTCTTCAGGCCTCTTTAGAAACCAGTATAAATAGCGGCAATCAACCGTTGGCATTGCTATTTAAAGCGGCTATTGAAGGGATAAACGAGGCATTAGAAGGGACGCTGGGGCCTAATTCTATCCAAAGTGCTTACGAATCTGGGCTTGATGTCAGCCCAGAGGCAACTGCTGATCGCATCGTTTCAATGAGTGCCGCCTTTTTTAGTGCTTATCAGGAACAGCACCCAGAACTGGAAAGCGATGAAGCACGGCAATCTTTTATCTCGGTTATTGGTAGAGGAATTGACCAGGGATTTAAAGATGCACGTGAAATACTAGAAGGGCTTCAAGTCTTAAATGGTGATATTGAGATAAATATTAATAAAACTTACGACCTCGTTCAGGAAAGGCTGCAAAATTTTGCCACTCGTGATGAAGGCATTTAGCTATTCATAATTAGGCTCCAGCGTTCAAAACAAGTTGACGATAACAATCACAACCGATACTTTCTCCCCAACTAAGTGGGGAGAAGAGCATGTCAGGAAAGACAACACGTGGAACAGGTAAAGATTCCATACTAGCGATCAGTATCTCTATCATTCTGGTTTTTGCCGGCTTCTGGGCGGCATTCCAGTTTGTTGAACCCGCACCCCCAACTCACATCAAAATCAGCACCGGCAGTACCGAAGGAGCCTACTTTAAGTACGCCCACCAATACCGAGATGTACTCGCTAAAAGTGGTATTGAGCTTGAGATTCTAAGCTCCGCTGGCTCAAGTGAAAACATCCAGCGGTTACTCGATAACATAGTGGATATTGCATTTGTTCAGGGAGGTGTCAGTGATAAAAATAGTGCCAATCAACTGCTCTCTTTAGGCAGCCTTTACTACGAACCAATATGGCTTTTTTATCGCCAGCCTTCAATATTAAAACAGCTCACAAGTCTGGCTGGAAAGAAGGTGGCTGTTGGCCCAGAAGGAAGCGGAACGCGCACCCTTGCGCTGCGGCTCCTGGAGAAAAATGGCATTGACAACAAAACCGCCGAGCTACTTCCACTTACTGGGCAAGAGGCTGCCTCTTCGCTAATCGCAGGGGAGATTGATGCGCTTTTTATGGTTGCCTCATCCGATTCACCAGCCATCCAGAAATTGCTTCATGAGAAACGCATAGAGCTTATGAGTTTTAGTCGTGCAGAGGCCTATTCTCGCCTCAATTCATTTCTCTCTCCTGTGCATTTGCCAGAAGGAATGGTTGATTTAAAAAATAACATCCCCGATCACGAGATCACGTTATTGGTCCCCACCGCCAACCTTGCTATACGGAAAGATTTCCATCCCGCTCTTTCAATATTATTTCTACAAGCGGCCCAAAAAATTCACCACGGTGCCTCGCTTTTTTCAAATAGAGGAACATTCCCCAATGCAACGGGGCTAGAGTTCCCTATTAGCGATGAAGCTGAGCGTTATTATCAGAAAGGCGCCCCTTTTCTGATGCGCTTTCTCCCTTTCTGGGCCGCCATTATGATCGATCGCATGGTTGTCATGCTCATACCATTGATCGCCTTACTATTCCCACTATTCAAAATCATGCCACCCCTTTATCGCTGGCGAGTTCGTTCCAAAATATACCGTTGGTATCGTGAACTGCAGGCTGTAGATGACTCTGTACATAACCAACAATTAACGGAACCCCAAAGACAGGTGTTTTCAAAGGAACTTGCTCGTATTGAGAATGAAGTGAACAAGGTCAAAACTCCGCTCTCCTACGCTGACCAGGTTTACAATCTTCTTCTTCACATTGATCTAGTTAGAAAAAAAGTCGCTACAACTGATCAGATCAATTGACCTAAACAACACAGCAAGCTACCGTAATACTCCCCATTTAACTTTGCCTAAAACCAGCGATGCCCAGAAAAAAAAGTAGCCCCAATTTTGAGAAATCTCTCAACGAGCTAGAAAAAATTGTTGCTGAACTAGAAGAAGGTGACATTTCACTTGAAGAGTCCCTTCAGTCCTTTGAGAAAGGTATCGAATTGACACGTGCATGCCAAAAAGCACTCAATGAAGCAGAGCAAAAAGTTC